>DATJTX010000003.1 GCA_035502855.1 Candidatus Baltobacteraceae bacterium | reverse complement strand
CGGCTGCGCATCTCTTTGGCATACTCGCGGCAGGCCTTCGCTTCCATGGGCGGCGCTTCGCCAGCGCCCTCCCCCTCCGGTAAGGCCCATTTTGGCGCGACGATACCCTCCCTGGTAAGATCTAGCTTGGCGCGATTCGCGGGGTAGACGCCCGCGGGCGGCCTCTGCTATACTGCGAGCCGTTGCCCAATCGACGCAGCGAGGAGTCTCTTTTGCCGAATATCAAGGCCGCCGAGAAATGGGGCCGTCAGACTGCAAAGCGCACGGTTCAAAACAAGGACCGCAACTCGCGCTTGAAGACGCTTTTCAAGAAGGCCGTTTCGCAGGGCGACGGGCAGTTCGCGCAGTCGGTCGAGAGCGCGTTCGACAAGGCCGCCAAAACCGGCGTGATCCACAAGAATAAAGCCGCGCGCAAGAAGTCGCGATTGGCCAAGGCGATGGCAAAAGTCGCCACCAGCGCGCCGGCCAAAGCGAAGAGCACGCGGTCGACCGCGAAATCCGCCGCCGCGAAAACGACGCGGAAGACCTCCGCCAAGAAGTAACGAGCGAACAGCAACACTCCGCGGCGATCTCTGCGATCGCCGATGATCCCAAGGCGATCTTTCTCGCCACGATGGCGCGCGAGCTGCACCAGGCCGGCGTCGCGACCGACACGCTCGAGGAGACGCTGGGAGACATTGCCTCCGCCATCGGTCTGACGACCCAGATCTTCGCCCTGCCCACGCAAATCACGATCGCGTTCGGTCCGAGCTGGAATCAGAAGATCGTACTCATGCGTCTGCCGCCGGGGCGCGTGAATTTACGCAAGCTTTCACTGCTCAACGGGATTTACGACGAGCTGCGCGCGGGCAAGATCGATTACCGCGAGGCGAGCGTCGCCGTTCAGAATATCGACCGGCGCTGGCCGGGGCGCAATTCGGCCTGGGAGATCCCCGCGCTCACGCTGCTCGCCGTCGGTGTCGCGATTTTGCTCGGCGGCGGCACGCGCGAGATGATCGTTGCCGGCTGCATCGGCTTCGCGACCGGCATTATTTCGGCGGTCGCCGAACGCGTGCCGATCGTCGCGCGGCTCTTCGAAGCGATCGCGGCCTTCGTCGCCACGCTCATCGTCGCCGCGTTTTCGAACTATTTCGGCCCGACGAATATCTTCATTTCGATCGTGGCGGGCGTCGTCGTGTTGCTGCCGGGGTACTCCCTCACGCTCGCGCTGCACGAACTGGCGAACAGCGATCTGGTTTCGGGCATGGCGCGCCTCGGACGCGTGCTCTCGGTGCTGCTCGAACTCGGATGCGGTGCGTTTCTCGGATTCGCGGTGATCGGACCCTCACTCTTGAAAACCGGCGATGTCACGCCGCACGCCGTGCCGACTCACTTATGGATCATCGCCGCGATCCTCATGACGGTCGGTATCTCGATCGACCTCGACTCGCGTCCGCGCGATTTCATCTGGGTCTTCGCGTCGTGCTTCGTCGCACTCTTGACCTCACATCTGCTCGGCGGCACGCCGGTGCACGAGATTTCGGCCTTCATTTCAGCGTTTCTCTGCGGTATCGTGGCCAACGCCGGCGCGCGCGTGCTGCGTCTACCGCAACCGCTGATGCTCGTGCCGGCACTGCTCGTGCTCGTACCGGGCAGTTTGAGCTACGAGAGCGTGCTCTTCGCCTTCCAGCACAACATCTCGAGCGCGCTCACCTTTGCCGTCAATGCAAGCTTTGCAGCAGTGCAGCTCGTCGCCGGATTACTCTTATCGCAATTGGTCTTTCCCGCAAAGGCGTTGCAGGTGCATCGAGCGGGCCGTCCGCGATAGTGCGCTAAAATATTGGTCGAGATAACAGGATATTAGCGATAACGTACCGGAGTTCTTGTCCATGAAGATCCGAACCTCGATCATGAATCTTCCGATGGTGCGCCCCTTCCGTATCGCGCGCGGAACCCTGACCGAATCCTCGACCGTACTCGTCGAAGTGGAAGCAAACGGCATCACCGGTTACGGCGAAGCCGCGCCGATTGCTCGCTATGACGTTTCGGTCGAGGGCGTCATGGCATTCTATCGCGACTACGAGCCGCCCGCGGACGACCCGTATCGTGTCGAAGCGCTGCTCGAAGGCATTCCCGAAGCCGCGCGCTGCGGCTTGGACATCGCGCTCTACGATTGGATCGGCAAAGACCTCGGAAAGCCGGTGTGGCAGCTCCTCGGCCTCGATCCGGCCGCGGCCGGCGTGACCTCGCACACGGTCGGGATCGAGGATCGGATCGAAGACACCGTCGATCGAGTGCGCAAGCTCTCGGCGCTGCCGGTGCTCAAAATCAAGCTCGGCGCGGGCAAAGAGATCGAAACGATCGAGGCGATTCGCAGCGTGTACCGCGGCGCGATCCGTCTCGATGCGAACGAAGGCTGGGATCCCGAGCAGACGGTTCGCCTGTTGCGAGAATTGCACCGGTACGAGATCGAACTGTGCGAACAACCGATCCCGTCGGGTCATCCCGAACAGCTGCGGTACATCCGCGAGCGCGTCAAGATTCCGCTGGTTGCGGATGAAGACTCGATCGTCGCAGCCGATTTACCCGCGTTGATCGGGTGCGTCGACGGCGTCAATCTCAAACTCGCGAAAGCCGGCGGCATTCGCGCCGGCTTGGCTTTCATCCACACCGCGCGTGCGCTCGGTTTCAAACTGATGCTCGGATGTATGCTCGAAACCGAAGTGCTGGCCTCGGCAGCCGCGCAGCTCGCACCGCTGGTTGATTGGCCCGATATCGACGGGCCGCTTTTCTTGGCTTCCTCGCCGTTCGACGGTGTCGACGTTTCGACCGGCAAAATCGTGCTCACCGGTAAACCGGGAATCGGCGTCAAGGAACGGGCGCGCGTTTAGCCTTCGCCGTACCGTGGAGCGCCCGCTCGATCGCGCGCCAGAGCGCTGCGCCGCCGTTGCGCACCGGATCGTCGACCGGCAGCCCGGTGGCTTGCGACGCCTGCGCGATCGCTTGGCGCGCCTGCTCGGGATCGAGGGCCGACGTGTCGAGCGCGACCGCAACGACGCGCGCCGGTTTGATCCGCTCCAGCAACGCCTCGTGCGCGCGAATGAGCTCCGGTAAATCGGGAAGCTCGACGTCGAAGCCGTCGATGTGCGTCTTGCGGGCGCGATGGCAGAGCAGCAGCGCATCCGGGGCCGAGCCATAAAGTAGCCCGAAGGTGACGGGCGCGTACGCCGGATGGAGAATGCTGCCCTGTCCTTCGACGAGCAGCACATCGGCATCGGGAGAAGCCTGGAGCACCAATTGCTCCGCGGCGCCGGTTACGAAATCCGAAATGACGCGATCGACGGCGATCCCTTTTCCCGCGATCAGGATCCCGGTTTGTCCGGTTGCCACGAATTCGAGTCGCGCGCCGCCGGTTCTCGCCGCCCGCTCGATCTCGAGCATCGCGGTCATCTTCCCGACCGCGCAATCGCTGCCGATCGCGAGGACGATCTCGGCGCGCACGTCGTAGGCCGCCCCGCTGAAGAGCGGAATATCCTCGGGCGGAATGCGTACGTCCCACAAACGCGCTCCCGATCGCTGCGCGCGCGCAACGATCTCTTCGTCGTCGCGGAGAAATTCGTGCAGCCCGTTGACCACCTCGAGGCCCCTATCCACCGCGGCAAGCACCGTGCGGCGGAATGGCTTGGGCAAGTGGCCGCCTTCGGTCGCCACACCGATGAGGAGCGCGTTGGCGCCGAGCGCGAGCGCCTCGTCCAGCGACGCAACGATCGGTGCGCGCGAGCCGAGCCACGGCATCACGTCGTCGACACTGCGTCCCGCATGGACGGAATCGATGACCGCCGCGACCGACTCGCCGCGGTAGCGGAGCACGCCATGAGCGGTCTTACCGTTCGTGCCGGTGAGCATCCCTTCGGCGAGAATGGCGTAGCGCCGCGGCGCTGCCTCGGACAACGTCGTCACGATGAGGAACTCCTCCAATACCAAGAAGCAACGGAATTGAATGGCGAGAGCAGCGGACGCTGGTACCCGCCGAGGTTTGCCGGAATGACGTCTACTTCGCTGATCTGGCAGATAAAGAAATACGGAAGATCCTGCGCGATGCGGCGCTGGACCTCAGCGTAAACGGCAATGCGGGTTTGCCGGTCGAAGGAAGCCTGCCCGCGGCGCAGCAGAGCGTCGACGCCCGGATTGCAATAGCGCGACATGTTGAATCCACGCGGCGCACGCTGATTGCACGCCAGCAGCCAGGCCGCATCGGGATCGAAGCTCCCTTGATAATCGTAGAGCGAGAGTTGATAGCGGCCCTGAATGATCGGACCGTCTTCGGCGATGTATTGCACGCGAGGATAGGCGCGCAAGCTCACGTCGACGCCGACGCTGCGCTCGGCGGCGGCAATCGCCGTCGCCAAACGCGTCGTAATGTCTTCGCCCGCCGGAAAGGCCAGCTCGAAGTGCAGTCGCCGGCCGCCCTTGGTCCGGATGCCGCCCGGGCCGGGCATCCATCCGTCTTGCGTCAGCAGCGCGGCTGCGCGCGCCGGATCGTACGCAAGCGTGTCGGCGTGTGGATCGAACGCCCAGGTGAAGAGACCACGCATCGCGGTGTCCGCGTCGTCGACGCCGAGGGTGATCTTTCGCGTGAGCGTGCGGCGGTCGATCGCGAGCGCGAGCGCCTCGCGAATCGCGTGATCCGCCAGCTGCGGATTTTGCAGATTGAATCCCAGAGCGTAGAACCAAGGAACCGGCGTCACGATCACGCGATGGTCGGGAATCGCACGTAGCTCGGCAATGCGCGAGGGATCGAGCAAAAACGCGGCATCGACTTCGCCGGTTTGCAGTTCCTGGATCACCGTGGAATCCTGCGGAATAAACGGCAGCACGAGTTGCTCGATCTTCGGCTTGCCGGCGTAGTACGAGGCGTTTGCCGAAAAGGCGAGGTGATCGCCGCGTTCCCATTCCTTCAGCCGGTACGGTCCCGATCCGACGGGCCCAGCGTTGAAGGCTGCATTGTTGACGTTTGCCAGCCCGGCCAGCAGATGCGCCGGCAAGATCGGATAGTTGCTGTCGCCGCCGAAGAAAAACCCGATGATCGGCGCAAACGGGCGCCTCAGCGTGATGACGACGGTATAGCGATTCGGAGCCGTGCACGAGCTGACCAGATCGAATCCGTACCGCTCCTGCACATCGTTGGCCGGGTTCATGACCGCCCGGTACGTGAAGACGACGTCGCGTGCCGTAACCGGCGTCCCGTCCTGCCAGCGAACGCCGTGCCGCAGATGAAACGTTACGCGCGTCCCGTCAGCTGAGACCCCGCCGTTGGCCACGCTGGGAACCGAGCTTGCGAGATCGCCGACGGAACGGCCGTCCGGCTCGTAGCGCGTCAGGTACGAGTAGAGAACCTCGCTGTAGATGTAGGCGTCCATGCCTTCGAGCAGCAGCGGGTCGAGCCCACGCGGTTCGGGCTCTTGCTGAACCGCGGCGACGAGCGCGCCCGAGGCGAGGTGCTGCCGAGCCGCTTGCTGAGTTGTGCACCCAGCAACTGCTAACGCGACCAACACCAACACCATCGCCGCACGCTGCATGTACGCCGCACTCTACGGGGCTTTCGCGAAGACGCCCTGCCCGACGCAGCAAAATTTTGCTCTTGAGGACAATTTTTTGGAGGATCGACGTTAAGGGAGCATAAGAGACGAGCAATCCTATCGGAACCCGCCTCGAAACGGAGCTTGCGGCCATGCGGAATATATTCGGACGTACAGTCGCCCTGTTTGTCGCACTTGCCTACGGATCGCTGCTCGCCTCGCCGCTGCCGTCGCCGGCTGCGACGACCAGCACCATCGTCGGGAGCGTTCACGGCCAGGACGGCACCCCGATCGCCGGCGCAAACGTCGCGCTCAACGGGGTCGTGCACCTCACGAAGATGACCGACAATGCCGGCAACTTCGCCTTTGCGGACGTCCCGACGGGCTTGTACAGTATTCTCGTCAGCAAAGCGGGGTTCACAACGTACCGCGATGACAACGTCGCGGCGTTCATCGGCGAGACGATCGCCCTCAACGTGGTGCTGGCGCAGTCGTCGTTCTCGTCGCTCAAGACGATCGCCACCGTCTCGAGCAATGCGCCCGGCGTGGCGCCGATCAACACCTCCACCGCGGCGATCAGTACGATCAGCGCGGCGACGTTCGAGAATCAAGGGCAACAGCAAGTGACGAGCGTGCTGAACGAAACGCCGGGCATCTTCACCACGCCCTACTACCCGGGAAACGGTAATCCGAGCAACGGTGGTTCTCCGTCCTCGCCGCAGACGCCGCAGATTCGCGGCGGCCTGCCGTACGAGACCGAGTCGCTGATCGACGGTCACCCCGTCTCGGTCGGTTCGGCGGGAACGTTCTCACCGAACCTCATCAACCCGTTCCTGCTCCAGGACGTCGAAGTGGTCAAAGGTCCGGGCTCGATGCCGGCTGAGATCAACTACGCGATCAACGGCACCGTGAATTACATTACGCTCGAACCCACCGCGGAAAATAAAAGCGAGGCGTTGTACGGCGTCGACAAGTGGGGCGGCATCTCGGCGGGGTTCAAGCTGACGGGTGAGACGAAGAACCACAAGATCGGCTACGCGGCCGGTTACGTAACCGACGGCTATCCCGGACCGCTCCAGAACTTCCGGTTCGCCGGCTCGCAGCTGCCGCTCGACGCCGGCCCTCCGGGCGGCCCATATTACGTCAACGGCCAGCAGCTTGCCGCCGTCGAGACTCCCGTCGGCGAAGGTATCGGCCCGAGCGCCTTTGCGCCATACGACGGCATGGGAATCATCTTTGACGAGCCGCTTACGGGCTGCTGCTATACGATGGACACGGGGTTCCACTCCGCCTCGCAGCTCGCGAAGATCGTCTTCAACTTCTCGAACAACACCTCGCTGAAACTCTCCTACCTCGGCGGACAGTCCGTCACCGGAAACGGGGATTCGCAAGCGTATGACACCACGCCGGTCGGCGACACCGGCCTGCCCGCATTCACGTTCGGACCCTGCGGCACCGCAAACGCCCCGCTGACGTTGTGCAATCCGTTTGCGACGGGAACGTCCTACAACTGCGCGAGTACGGGCGGCGGCCCTGCGTGCGGTTCGGAGATTCCCTTCGACTTGAGTTCGTTCAACGGTCTTGGGTACTCGTGGCAGCAGCAAAACCTCTTCCAAGGGGAATTCCGCACGACGCTCGGCCAGACGGGCACGCTGCTCGCGCGCTACTACACCGGCTCGTTGAACAACTACGACGTTTCGGGATCGTCGACACCCCTCGACGTGGCGCTGGGCAGCGCATATGGTACGGTTCCGCTTTGCCCGACCGGCACGACGTTCGATCCAAGCACGCCTACCGCCGCCGGCGGCACGGACCCGAACGGGTGGTTGTGCCTCCCCGGAGGAGGTGCACCGGCAGTTGCACCGGTGAACACGACGTTCAACGGCCAGCCCGCCACCTTCAAGACCGCCAGCGAAGCGAATCTCTTTTTCACCAACGATCGGATGAACGGCGAGACGCTTCAACTCCAGGAGCAGCTCGGCCAAAATACGTTCACACTCGCGTACGACAACTCGCAGCAGTTATCGTCCTCGACGACGGACGAGCCGTCTGTCGGGCTGATTGTCTTCAGTCCGGTCGCCGGATCGAAACAGGTGCTCCAAACCCTCTCGCTGCGCGGCGAGATTCCGCTTTCGCCGAGGGTGCTGCTGAACTTCGGCGACTACGATCTCAACTATCTCAGTCACTACTCGATCACCGGCGGCGCGACGTGGAACGATTCCTCGCACTCGTACAACGAGCCGCGTGCGGCGCTGACCTGGCAACCGAATAACGACACGATCTATCGGCTTTCGGCGGGCGGTTCGGTCGCGCCGCCGTACATCAGCCTGGTCTCTTCCGGCGGTCCGACCTGGAGTCAGATCATCGGCGGCGTACCGGCAGCCGGCTGGGTGCAAGACGCCAACAACGGTGACATCAGCGCTGAGACGGCTTTCAGTTACGACCTCGGGATGGACCACCGCATCGCGCGTGCCACCTCGGTCTCGCTCGATCTCTATTTCACCCAATTGCATGACATGTTTTTCACCGAGACCTCGACCGTCACGGGGGCAGCTGCCACCGGGTGTCCCAACCAGCCGTGCGAGGTCGACGAAACGGCCAACCTTGGCGTCGCGCGCTATCAAGGGATCGAGTTCGAGCTGAATCACGTGCCGCTCTACGGCTTCGGCTGGAGGCTGCAGGGCTCGCTGCAGCGCGCGTACACCTACGATCTGCCGCCGTACTTCTATTGCGCCGGCTCGACGAACCCGTCGACCGGTGTCACCACGCCGCCGGGGCCGGGGTGTATCTACAACACGAACCTCGCGGTCCTACCCAACGTAAATTTCGGCGGTCAGGCGACGGCAATAGCCGGAGCTCCGAACGGTGTCGCCGGCGCCCGGGTGCCCTATGCGTCCGGCTACGGCGAAGTCAGTTGGCTCGGGCACTACGGCCAATACTACAACGTCGGCCTGAAGTACTTCGGCAACAACAACATGTTCAACGAGCCCGCCTTCTTCGTGCTCTCTGCAAACGTGCGCTTCAAGCTCAACGACCATGGCACGAGCGTACAGCTTTCCGGCGATAATCTCGCCGGCGCATACGACAATCCGTACGTCGGCTTCTTCAACGGCATTCCGCTTCCGCTCGTCCAGGGGGCAATGCAGACCAATCCTCTCACCGGTGCGCCGGCGCCGGTCTCGTTCGCCGCGACGGCGGCCGGAAATTACGGGCCGCCGACGTTCCGTATCATCCTCACCCAAGACTTCTAAACGGATTATGAAACGATTTGCAACCGGACTGCTGGCAGCGTTCATGCTGCTCTGCGCCGTGCCCCTTCAGGCTGCAAAGGCGAAAGCACCGGCGGGGCCGGCGCACGGCGCGCCGGCGCTCACGGCGAAGGATCTCGGGACGTTCTACGCGGGACTGATGCCCTACGCGCTGCATCGCGCGGACATTGCGGGCGCGGTGCTGGTCGTCGTCAAAGACGGAAAGGTTCTCTTCGCGCACGGTTACGGCTACGCGAACGTGGCCAAGCAGTCGCCGGTCATTCCGGATCGGACGCTCTTCCGGCCCGGATCGATTTCGAAATTGTTCACCTGGACGTCGGTGATGCAGCTCGTGCAGGCGGGCAAGATCGATCTCGATACGGACGTGAACGAGTATATCGATTTCACGATTCCTCCCTACGACGGCAAGCCGGTGACGATGCGCGAGCTGATGACGCATTCCGCCGGCTTCGAAGACACGGGACGCGATCTCTTCGTCAAGCACGCAAATCAACTCTATCCGCTCGGCGAGTACCTCAAAAAAGTGCTTCCCGCTCGGATTTTCGCGCCCGGAACGACGATTGCGTATTCGAACTACGGCGCAACGCTGGCCGGGTATATCGTGCAGCGCATTTCCGGGGAACCGTTCGACCAATACGTTACGCGCCACATTCTCGCGCCGCTACGCATGGATCACTCCTCCTTTGCGCAACCGCTCCCGGCAAGGCTCGCCGCGCTGATGGCCACCGGCTACGGTCAAGCATCCGGAAAACCGATTCCGTTCGAATACGTCGAAGCCGCGCCGGCCGGTGCGCTCTCCTCCACCGGAACCGACATGGCGCACTTCATGCTCGCGTATCTGAACGGCGGTACCTACGACGGGTACCAGCTGCTCGAGCCCGCGACCATCAAGGAGATGTGGACCCTTGCGCTCGCACCTGCCCCGGGAATGAACGGTTTTGACCTCGGCTTCTATCAAGAGAATCGCAACGGTTTGCAGATCGTCGGGCATGCGGGCGACACCGAGGCCTTCCATAGCGATCTGCATCTCCTCCGGCAAAAGCACATCGGCGTTTTCATGTCGTTCAACAGCGCCGGGCACGCGGGCGCAGCGGAAAACGTTCGGGTAAGCATCTTCCGCGCGTTTCTCGATCGCTATTTCCCCTATGCTCCGCCGGCGGAAAAAACCGTGGCCGATCCGCAGCCTGACGCCGCGCGCGTAGCCGGCTGGTATATCACGAGCCGGCGGGAACAGACCGCACTTCGCCTCCTCTACGCCTTGGGACAAGTGCAGGTTACCAAAAATCCCGACGGCACGATCGAAGTCAGCATGCTCAAGGATATCGCCGGGGATCCGCTGCACTGGCGGGAGGTCGGGCCGCTCTACTATCGCCAGATCGACGGACAAGCCCACCTGAAGTTCACCGCGGATGCGGGCGGGCGTATCCTCTCCTGGACGACCGACGACTTCATCCCCGTTTTCATCTTCCAGCGAGTCAACGGCCTCACCGCACTCGGAACGTTGAAACCGATGCTGACCGTATTCATCGCCGTGCTCGTGATCTCGCTCTCGATCCGCCTCGGCGGCTGGATCGCGCGGCGCCGGCTTGGTCTACAGTTGGCTTTGACGAAGAACGAGCAGCGGATTCATCTTGCGGCTCGTATCGGTGCGATCGTGTTCTTGGCGATACCTGCCCTGTGGATCGAGGCCTTCTCACTTCAAGAAGCGATCACGTCATCGGCGGTCGTCAACGTCATGTTGGTCCTCTACACGATCGGGGTCATCGGCATTCTCGGCGGGCTCGCAATGATCGCCGAGAGCGCCTTGCGCGTCGCTCACGGGCCCGGCGGCTGGCTCGTGCGGTTTGGAGAGATCGTCGTCGGCATCGCCGCACTCTACGGAATCTGGTTCATCTTCGCGTTCGGGCTCGCCAATTTCGCGACAAATTTCTAGTATCGAAGGAGATACCACGGTGATCGTTCGGTTCGGGTCGGCGCTGCTCGTCGCCATCATGCTCTTTACTTCTTGCGCGCAGGCTGCCGTTCAGACGGTACCTGGGAAGACGGCGCCGGCGATGACGACGCAGGATCTCAACGCCTTCTTCGCCGGGCTCGTGCCGTACGCGCTCCATCGCGCGGACATTCCCGGCGCCGTCGTCGTCGTCGTGAAAGACGGCAAGATTCTCTTTGCGCACGGTTACGGCTACGCCGACGTCAAGAGCAAACGGCCCGTCGATCCGGCCACGACCCTGTTCCGTCCGGGTTCGATCTCGAAGCTCTTCACCTGGACGGCGGTGATGCAGCTCGTGCAGGCCGGGAAGATCGACCTCGATACGGACGTGAACAAGTACATCGACTTCACGATTCCGCCGTATGACGGCCAGCCGGTCACGATGCGCGATTTGATGACGCACACGCCCGGCTTCGAGGAGACCGTGCGCGATCTGCTCGTCGACAAGCAAAGCCAGGTTCTGCCGATCGACGTGTATCTGAAACGTCACTTGCCGACCCGCATCTTTCCGCCCGGCAAGATCATCGCCTATTCGAACTACGGCGCAACGCTGGCCGGCTACATCGTCCAGCGCGTTTCGGGTGAGAAGTTCGAAGACTACGTCGCGAAGCACATCTTCGAGCCGCTGCACATGAATTACTCGACCTTCCTGCAGCCGCTGCCGCCGAATCTCGCCCCGTTCATGGCAACGGGCTACCTCAATGCGTCCGAGGGCAAGACGAAACCGTTCGAGTTCGTCGACACCGCGCCGGCGGGAGCATCGAGTTCCACCGGTATCGACATGGCGCACTTCATGCTCGCCTACTTGAACGGCGGAACGTACGACGGCTATCAGCTGCTCGAGCCGGCGATGATCAAGGAGATGTGGACGCAGCAGGTCGTCCCGGAAAACGGTTTGCCGGGCTTCGATCTGGGCTTCTACCAAGACGACTTCAACGGTCTTCCCATCGTCGGGCACGGCGGCGACACCATCGTCTTCCATAGCGATCTGCACCTGATCCCGTCCAAGGGTCTGGGTTGGTTCGTCTCGTTCAACTCGGCGGGGAAGGAAGGCGCGGTCGAAGACGTCCGCAACAACCTCTTCAAACTCTTCCTGGATCGCTACTATCCGTATACGCCGCCACTCGAACCGACGATGGCCGATCCGCAGAAAGACGCGGCCCGCGTCGCGGGCTGGTACGAGAGCAGCCGCCGCGTCGCACGCGCGCTTGCCTTT
The DNA here is from genome assembly GCA_035502855.1 of Candidatus Baltobacteraceae bacterium. Taxonomy (NCBI): domain Bacteria; kingdom Bacillati; phylum Vulcanimicrobiota; class Vulcanimicrobiia; order Vulcanimicrobiales; family Vulcanimicrobiaceae; species Vulcanimicrobiaceae bacterium. Next base: position 65,030 of record DATJTX010000003.1, on the reverse strand, counting down.
GTCTACACGCTCGGGCAAAGTCAGGTCACCGCGAATCCGGACGGCACGATCGAGGTGAGCTCGCTCAAAAACGCTGCGGGCAGTCCGATGAAATGGCGCGAGGTCGCGCCGCTGCGCTACCGGGAGGTCGGCGGCGACTCCTACGTCGTCTTCGGAACCGACGCGAACGGCAATGTGATCTCGTGGGCATCGGACGTCTCCAACATGGTCTCGGTCGAACAGCGCGTCGGCGGCCTGCGCACCGAGGGCTCGATCAAGCTGCTGCTCACGATCTGCGCCGGCATCATCGTGCTCTCGCTGCTCGTCCGGCTCGGGGCGTGGATCGCGCGGCGAAAGCTCAAGCTTTCGCTGCATCTCTCGCGCAACGAGCAGATCCTCCACCTCATCGCACGTATCGGCGCGATCGCGTTTCTCGTTGCGCTAATCGGATGGCCGATGCTGCTCTCCGGAGAGGATGCGATTCTCTCGCCGGCGTTGCCGGGCAAGATGCTCGTGCTCTACGTCATCGGCGTAATCGCGATCATCGGCGCCCTCGGGATGATCACGGAGGCGGTGGTTCGCGTGCTGCGCGGACCCGGTGGTTGGCTGGTGCGAAGCGGCGAGATCTTCGTCGCCCTCGCGGCTCTCTACGCGATCTGGTTCCTCTTCGCCATGCAGTTCGTGAACTTCGTCACGAACTTCTAGTACATCCGGCCGGTGGTCAGCGACACAAACGTCGCGCGCCGCGCGGAATCGTTGCGTACCAGATGCGGGTACGCCGCGGAAAAAGCGCAGCAATCGCCGGTAGACATCGGATAGTCGACGCCGTCGACGACCAACACGATGTTGCCATCGATCACGTACACGATGTCGATGCCCTCGTGCGCGAGTTCGTTTTTGAACCGGGAGTGCGGCGCGCACTTCACCATGATGAAGTCGAGATCGATCCCGGGCAGGTGGAGGGCCTCGTAATCGACGCCGCGTCCGCGATTGACCTTCTTGCGCGTCTCCGGCATCACGAAGTTCGGCCGTGAAAGCTGAGCCGAGTACCCCAAGAACGAGCCCAGATCGTATTCGAAGAATTGCGCCAGCCGCGCGAGCCGTCCGAGTGAGATGTCGGAATCGCCCCGTTCGACCGCACGGATGAACGAGGCCGAGAGTCCGCTCGCCTTCGCAAGATCGCGGACGCTCACGCCATTGCGGTCGCGCAGCCGCTTGAGAATCGTTCCGACGTCGGGCGCCGGCGCAGACTTGGTCGTCGGAATGTGTTTTGCCGGCCGTCGCGGCATTATGAGATCTCCGTACCGATTCGAGGCCAATAGTTCAGATCGCGCTTGTGATAGTCGATCGCGGCGAAGTCGAGCGAAAGCGCTCCCGGGGCGCCGACGTGGATGACTCGTTTGGCGAGCGGGGCAAACTTCCCCCAAAAATGGTGGGAGGACTTCACGACGATGAGTTTCTTGTCGTCGAGCGAGATCCCAAGCCCGGTAAACGCATTGGGCGCAAAGACCTGCGTGCGTCGCGAGGCGAGGACGATGTCGACGCCCCGCGCGTGAACCCAGGCGCTTCGCCCCAGGGCGACCGGCGTCGTGTCGTCCATCGAGTCCTGCTGATGGTTCTCGTCCAGGCGCCGCACCGTGACGCGCGCGTCCACGGGTCGTCCGGACGCCGTCCCGAGCTTTCCGCCGAAGCGTAAATCGAGCGTCGCGCCCTCGCCGGCTTCGAAACACATATCGACGGCGATCGGATCGTAATACGTTCCGCTCACGGCGTTCGTTATGCCGCGTTCGAGGACGGCATGAAGGAGGTAGGTGGCATCGCCCGGCGCGCCGCCGCCCGCATTGTCCGCAAAGTCGGCGAGCACCACCGGGCCGGCCGGAGCCGCCATCACGGCGTCGAGCGCGTCGGAGACTCGCGCCGGAGCGAGGATGGCTTCGTCACGCATCGCTTGAAAGCGCCGGCCGAATTCCTGTGCGACGCGCAGCGCCAGTGCCGGATCGCCGTCGGCAATCGCAAGCGCCTTCGCCCCAGCCTCGGGAACGTCACCCCACGGAAAACCGTGGATCAAGCTCAGGCTGAGAATCCCGCCCTGCTCGCGTGCCGACATGTCGTCGACGAATGTGTGCAGCGGCTCGGCCGTCGTCGGAAAGACCCCCGACATGCGGCAATCGTAGCTGACGCAGACCGGATGCGTTTTCCCGGCGGCCGCATCGAGGCAAATCCGGTACAGGTCGATCGCACGATCGACGATATCGGTGTGCGGATACCGCTTATACGAGACGATCGCCGTTGCCGCCGAGAGCATCCGGTTGGTGAGGTGCGCGTGAAGATCCAGCTCGGCGCCGATCGTCGCACGCTCGCCGGCGACGGCTCGGCAGCGCTCCAGCACGTCGCCTTCGCAATCGTCATAACCCTCCGCCACCATTGCGCCGTGCAGGTAGAGCAGAACGACGTCGACGGGCAAGGCCGCGCGCAGATCGTTCAACAGCTCGTCGCGAAGCGATTCGTAGACCGAACGAACCGTCGGCCCCGCCGGCTGCGCGATGGCGGCAATGCTCTCGATCACCGTATGCCCGTCTGCTTCACCTCTACGCCGCCACTCGGCCATCGATGCGACGTCCGCTTGCGAGCGCGCTCGGTCGAAGCTGCGCAAACCCGTGGGAATGGGCGAGAACGTGTTCGTTTCGGTAACAAGCGTGGCAGTGAATATACGCAAGTCAGGGCCTCCGGCAGGTACAGCTCAACCTACTGCGCGTAGAGCAGGCGCGCGACGTGCAGCGAGATCGCCTCGGGGTCGGCGGTCGTTGCATTGGTGAGGACGACGATCTCGAGACCGTCGTCGGGAAAGACGAGGTTCATTGCGCGCGCACCGATGAGCCCGCCGTTGTGCCAAATGAGCCGGCGCCCCTCGTCATGTCCGGCGACCCAGCCGAAGGCGTATCCCTGCGCGATTGCACTTTGGGTCTTTCCCGCCGGGAGGCCCATGGTCATACCGCGCGGCGGCGTCGTGGCGATCTCGACGCTGTTCTGCGAAATGACCTTGCCGCCGAAGAACGCGCCATCCCACTTCACCAGATCAGACGCCGTTGACGCAAGCGCGCCGGCTGAACCGCCCCAGCTCATATCATAACGCGGCACCAGCGAATAGCTGCCTTTTATATAATTGTAGCCGCGCGTGACGTCGTTGCCGGCAGGGATCGACCAGGTGAGATATTGTATCGCGCTCAGACCTTGCGGCTTGAGGATCGCTTGCGAGAGAAATCGACCGAACCGCTCGCCGCTGATCTTCTCAACCAGCATCCCGGCCACCATGTAGTTGGTGTTGCTGTACTGCCATTTCGTACCCGGCTTGAATTTGAGCGGCATGTCGCGCGTCAGGTTGACGTAATAGGCGAACGGATCGTGGCTCTTCTTCGCGCCCGTCATCACCGATCCGAGCAACGGCTTGTTCTCGAGGTAATCGTGGAGCCCCGAGGTTTGGTCGAGGATCTCTCGCACGGTGATCGCCGACGCGTGCGGCACATCGGGCAAATACGTCGCGAGCTTGGCGTCGAGATCGATTTTGCCTTGCTGCACCAGCAGCATCACGCAAGCCGCGGTGAACTGCTTGCTGATCGACCCGATCGGAAACACCGTGTTCGCCGTGACCCGAAGGTTTTTCGCCTGGTCGCGCAGGCCGTAACCCTTGGTGAAAAGCGTCGTGCCGCTGCGCCCGATCGCCACCTCCACGCCGACCAAATGCTGCTGCGACATCGCCGTCGTGACGATCGTGTCGATCTTCGCGATCTGAGCCGCCGTGAGCGCGCCGGCAAGCGCCGGTGCGGGGAGGCTGAACACCAGGCTGAGTGCCACGAGTGCGGCCGCGATGCGGCCCGCGGCTGAGGAGCGACGTCCCACGTGTACCTCCAGAGGAAATCGGCGGAGCAATATACTGCTCCGCTCGACTAAATACTGCTCACCATCCGGCAGCTCCTCCGTTATCGTTCGAGCAGCCGCGCAACGCCGCGAAACTCATCGAGAATGTCGGTCCCGGGCGCCACGAGCGTTCGCATGGTCCGGGTCCCTTCAAAATAAAACGTCGCTATTTCGTAACCGTCGAATGTTCCGGCGACGACCGCGCCGTCGGGATCGACCGCGAAGGCGCGCTCTCCTCCCAGCACCACGACGAACAACCGAAGCTCGGTCGCCCTGGCGCGCGCGAACAGCTCTTGCCATTGCGCATCGCATGATGCCCGCCAGAGGACGAGTTGATATCCGCTGCAGCGGTATCGCACGAGAAACGCCGGATCGATCATCTTCTCGTCGTCGACGCAAACCGCGGGTACGAGCTTGTGAAGCTCATCGATTCCGGTCGCCGGAGCGATCAGGGCCTGCGCCTCGACGATCGTCAATCGCTCGTCATGCGCCCGTATTTCGCGCGCGGCCGCGAAGGCGATGCGAAAACTGTCGGAAACCGGCGTAGCTACCCTGGGTTGGAGATCGTCGACGCGCGCAAATATCCGCGGCGTCGTTGAAAGCTCGATCTCCGCCTGAATGAATTCCGGTCTCTGCTGCGACGCGATCGCGAGCACGGTACCTGCCGCGTCGACGATTTGACTCTTCCCGGCGTAGGCGACGCATCCAAGCTCGGCGCCGCACTTATCCGCGCATACGATCGGCGTCCCGTTCTCGCGCGCACGCGTGCGGGCTAAAACGTCGGCGAGTGGATTCTCCAAGTTCGCCGGATCTCGGCCGCTCGTCACCCACGCCGTCGGCATCGCGAGCAGGTCGGCCCCGCGTTCGACCAGGGCCCGGGCGATCGTCGGAATCCGCCCATCGGCACAGACGAGTGCACCGATGCGTCCGACTCGCGTAGGGATCGGCGCAAAGCCTTCGCCGGGCGAAAACCACTGCCGGTCAAACCCCCACAGGAAATGCTTGTCCGCAACGCCGGCGATCGTGCCATCGGCGTCAACGACGACCGCGCTGTTCCTGAGCGTTCCACCTTCACGCCGCACAACGCCCGCGACGATGACGATCGCGCAGGTCCGTGCGACGTCGCACAGCTCGTGCACGGCGGCGTCGGTCTCGCTCGGATCGTATGCATCGAAGCCGACTACGTACGACGGCACCGTTCCCTCGGGCAAGACGAGCAGCTCTACGCCCGAACGCGCCGCGGCATACACGGAAGCGACGATATCGGGCCAGACCTCGGCGAATCGGTCGCGATCGTGCGCCGGCAATTGCAGGGCCCCTACGCGCAGTGTGCGGCTCACGAGCGCGTCGCTACGTCGATCTTTCCGTATTGATCGGTTACGACCGCATACACGCTCCCATCGGCTCGCGTGCAAAAGGTCAGCGTCTCGTTCTCACGCGTTCTAAATGTGTCGGGGGCGATGGCTGTGAGCGCAAAATGCTGCCCGCGGCCGTCTCTCATGCGAAGCCCCTGCGCATCTTCCTCGACGATGATTGCCGAATGGCTGCCGTCGGCAAGCCGATAGCGTCCTTCATAGGCGGCGAGCTTCGCCGCCGGTAAGACGAGCGGCGGCGGTGTGCGCGGAACGGGAAAGGACGGATCGAGAACGTGCAACGCCGTGTAATCCATGAAGACGCTGACGTTCGAGAGCATCGCAAGTACGGTGTGATGGACCGGGTCGATTCCCAAGAACCCATGATATCCCAGCGTGTCGCCGTTGTGCCAAACGAGTTTATCCTGGTCCTGCGTTTCCCACACGAGCCCGACCCGTGCCTTTTGCTTTCCCGCATCGGCGCGCGGCTCAATTGCAAAGGCACAGTCGCCGGATATCGGTGTACCCGCTCCGGGCAGGCACGCGGATCCGAGCGTCAGCAGATCGCTCACCGACGAACGAATCGCCCCGGCGCCCGCGAGCGAGCCGTTCCACGTCATGTATGGCTGCGGATTTCCATCGGCATCGTAGCCGGCTACGATGTCGCCGGCGGTGGCGTTCGGCGCAGGCACCGACGTGTCGCGCAAGCGCAGTGGGTCGATGATCGCCCTTTCCACGAGATGCGCGTAGGAAGTCCCGGCGCGCGTAGCGAGCAGTTGCCCGAGCAGCCCGACGCCCCAATTCGAGTATTCGTACTGCGAACCCGGCGCCCGCGTCAGCTTGTAGGCGGCGAGTGCGGCGTACGACTGCGCCGAAGTGTAATCGGCAAGGGCGCCGGGCCTGGCAAACACCAATCCCGGCGGCATGCGCGGCAAGCCGGAATGGTGATCCGCAAGATCTTGCACCGTTATCTGCTCTCCGTCGAACGTGGGCGCCCTCACGCCCGCCGGGAGATAGGTTTGGATGGGGCTCGAAAGCGCGATCGCTCCCGCGCGCACCATGTGCGCGAGCGCGATCGCGGTGAACGTCTTCGTTATCGATCCGACCTCGAAGAGACTGTGCGGCCCGATCCCGGACGCGGTTCCCGATGGCGGCGTAATGACGTCGTAGGAGCGGGTTCCGTCGGGCGCGAGATAGCCCAGCACGATGACGGCACCGGTGCCGCTCGGCAGCAGCGAACGAAGTGCGGCGCGATCGTCCGCACGTATGAACGACCCGGTGCTTCCGCGAGCGGCACCGATCGATTCGCCGAGAAAAACCGCGATGACGATCACCGCTAACCACGCGCGTCGCCCAAACGTCATGCGAGGACCGAGCCTCCGGAATTTGACACTGACAATAATATATTATATACTATTTGCCGATGCCCGGGCAAGTTGACGTCGCAAAGGTGTTCGCCCAATGTGCTGCGGCCGCACTGCTCTTGACCGGACCGGCCCGAGCTTCGGACGTATACGCGCATCCGCAACGATTGATCGACGTCGGCGCCGGGCGACGCATGAACATCTATTGCACCGGTCGCGGGTCGCCGCCGGTTATTCTCGATGCCGGAGGCGGCGGTTCGACGCGCTCATGGCGTTACGTGCAGCCGCGGATCGCAACATTTACCCGCGTATGCTCCTACGATCGCGCCGGCGCCGGATTTAGCGATCCGGGCCCTCTCCCGCGCACGACCAGCGCTATCGTTTCCGATCTTCACACACTCCTGGAACGGGCGGGGATCGCAGCGCCTTACATCCTCGTCGGTCATTCGATGGGCGGTTACGACATGCGGTTGTACGCGGACAGGTACCCTGCCCAGGTGCGCGGCATGGTTCTCGTTGATCCCTCCGACGAACACCAGGATGCCCGCTTGAATGCGCTCTTGCCGCGACTGCGGCGTTTCGACGCGCTCCAGATCACGATGCTGCGAACGTGCGAAGACGCGCCGCGCTTGTGCCCACCGCAGAACGGCCGTGCCGTCAGCGCGCCGGCGTGGGCCGACGCTCTATCGGAACTTCAGAATACACACAACGCCGATCTTTCCGAGCTCGAACACGCACATCGGGCACCCTATGATTTTCCGCTCATCGTATTGACCGGAGGCGCGCAATTCAAGCGCTATCAGCGGCTGCTGGGCGCGAGCGATGCTCAGGTTGCCGCGGCGCAACGCGCATGGAGCGCGATGCACGACGAACAGGCTCGCCTCTCGGTCCGCGGCGTCAACGAGCACGTCCCCGGCGCCGGGCACGACATCCAGCTCGATCGTCCGGACGCGGTGGTTCAGGCCGTGCGTCGCGTCATCAGCGAGAGCACGCCGATATGAGCGTGCACGCGACGATCGAGGACCGCATCGCTGAAGGCCTTCGCGAAAGGATTCTTTCCGGGAAATTGCGGCCCGGCGAACGGCTTCGGCAGGCGGAAATCGCCGAGCAGTTCAGTGCGAGCCACATCCCCGTCCGGGAAGCGCTGCGGCGGCTCAACGCGGAGGGCTTGGTTTCGATCGAATCACGCCGCGGGGCCGTCGTTTCGCAGCTCTCGCAGCGCGAACTCGAAGAGATCATCCGCTTGCGCCAATTGCTCGAAGTCGAACTTCTCACGCAGGCGATCCCGAAGATGACGGATGAGGATTTCGCACGATCGAGAAAAGCGCTGGCAGCGCTCACTTCGAACCGGCGAGGCGGTTCCTACTCGGCCCACAACTGGGCCTTTCACGAGGCGCTCTATCACGCCTCTGGCGCACCGCTGACGTTGAGTCTGGTCGAACGCTTGCACCGCATCGGCGAGCGATACTTCGAACTCAAGCATGACCTCGACGAAGTCAACGCGGAACACGGCGCGCTCCTCGATCTCACGAAGAAACGCGACGTCAAACGCGCAGCCGAGCTACTCTACAAGCACATTGGCCGGCTGAGCGAGCGCATTCCCATCTCAACGCCGACGAACCCTAAGGGTAAGACTCCGGCGGTGAAGACTCGACGCTGATCGCAAGCCGCGTCGAGAACCTACGGGTCGGCTGGCACGGACGCACGACATCCCATAACTTTGACCCCGCGGGCCCAAAGTGCAGACTCAAGCCTCTCGTCGGCGGGAAACGCCGCGGTTCGGTATTCGTACGCCCTCAGTCCATAGACTCGTGCGATTTCACCCCTTCCCGATACGGCGACGCTGAGTTGCGCAGACGGCACGACGCGCGGCGTCTGATTGTACAAGGAAAACGAGACTTCAGGCGCTCGATGGCCGGCATGCGTGGGCATCGTGACACTGCAGGCCGTGACCACGACCGGCAAGAGATTGATACCCGGAACGCCGGTCCTGAATGACGGCCATTCCTTTAACGCGAGAGGCTGAATTGGGATGCCGATGACGGCGGAAGCCTTTCCTGAAAACCTGATCGTTTGCATCGTTGCGAAAGGCGAGATGGGCACGCCGTTCTTGTCACCCGGCTTTGTCGATAGGAGGAACGTGTTGTTGGTGAGGGACATCGACGCGAAAGGGTAGACTGTTCCATCGGCGCCCTGGTCCGGTCCGGTACCGCAAAGGTAGAACGTCGGCCGCGCTGCCAGCAACACCGCAACGCCAGCGTCATCTTCGCTCGAACGGGTGAACGCGACGCGACGAAATTCGTGGGCATTCAAATTGAAGATGAATCCGCCTTGGAAATTTCCGCGGTCAAAACGATCGGTAACAGCCACGTATCGCAGCTTCTTCGGCTCCTGGTTGTACACCGAGAATGAATACGTAACCGTCTGATTCGGAGAGCCAGGGGGCTTGCCGAATCGCAAGCCGCACGAGAGCATGAGTACCGGCGTCTGCTCCGTCTGCACGGGTGTCCCGACCACGAGTTGTGACGACTGGTCCAAGGTTTCCGAGCGAACCGTGGCGGCCCTTATCGCGTCCCTTGCGACGACCGCCTGCGGCGCTCGTGCTGCATAGGTCCGTGCTCCGCCAGCGGTACCTGCCCCCAAACCCACGGCGGCAGCAAACAGGAGCGAAGAGAGACTCAAAATGCCTTTCAAAGGGCGGCTTCTTCTTTCCACCGCAACATCTCCAACGCTGTTACGTTTTTTGCGGAGGCGAACCTTCGCCGCACCTAGCCCGTAGCGATCATGGCGGTGCGCGCGACACGGGGGTTCCGCTCCGTCACATGCAGACCGATATGACCGCGCTAAGGATCGACGTTGATCGCGAACCGCGTCGCGTGGCCGGCGCAGACGAGCCGCTGCGCTTTCACGCGAATAGCAGCGCACGGGAAAACATGGACCGCAAAGCGCGCCGCACGGCCGGAGTGTCTCACTCGTCACTCGATCCCCAATCGACTGGGGAGATCGGCGCGACCCGGAAAAGCGCCCAGTAAGTGGCGGTCCAAAACACCGCCGCTACGAGATTGCCCATAACCACACCGAAAGCGATAAATGGTAATAGGGAGCTGGAGAGATAGATGGATTGGAACGCAATCGCTGGCGAACTAAGTATCCAGTAAACCCGCTGTTTCATTTCGCCCGAGAGCCTTGCTCCCAAGAGCGCGATAAAAGCAAGGGCCAGGGGCCCTGCTAGGATTATCGACGGGACCCCCGCCATAAATGTCAAGCCATAAAAACTCTCCGGAGGCACTCGGTTGTAGAGCGAGAGCATCAGGATCCACGGAGCGAACGAAACAGCAACCGCAAGCGCCGCCGAACCGATCGCACACGAGAATCGTATTTTTTCGATCGACTGCTAACCTCCGATTTCAATTGTGGCAGGTTCCGCCTTGGGACCATCCCGCTTTATGGAGCCGCGTTGATCGCAAGGCGCGACGCGCGCAAGGGAGTCCGGTTCCCTACATGCAAACTTGGCCGTCGTACTCACTCCACGCCGCGAGCTTGTCGCTCTCAAAGGTTAGGCGCACGTAATAGGCATCGCTACACGGCGTGAAGAGTCTCCATGTCTGTCCTACCTCGGCCGTCAAAGTGTTCGCCGATGCTCCCTCAACGCCGCCGATCGGTATGCCCATCGCAAACGCTATTCGCCTTACGTCGGTCACACTCTGCCCTTGTTGCAGCCGGCCTATGAAAGCATCCTGACGCCGCTGTAACCCAGCCTGCGTTGCAAGTCCCCATAGGAAGAACACGACCAGCGCAACTATGGCAAACATGAGCACCCTACGCGCCACCGAGCATCCTCCCAACCGAGCCAGCGAGCGGGCGCAGTAGCGCGCCCAGGCTCCGCTCACAAACAATCACTCAATAGGAATAATCCAGGCTCGTATTCAGCCCATCCTGGATTAGTACTGATCGTTGCCGTCGCTGCCCGCCCTTTCAAGCACGAGTTCATTACCAGCGGCAATTTTCTGGTTTGCTACTGGGAATAGCGCCCGTTCTTCATTGTGCGTTCCTTAAGGATCGACATTGATTGCCAGGCGCGTCGCGCGGTCGGCGCGAGCGAGGGGCACGAGCTTCTCTCGTATGGCTGCGCGGAGCGGCTTTGGTGTTCGCGTCTTCACCGCAATGCGGAAGCGCCACTCGTTGTTGACGCGCGCGATCGCGTACGGCGCCGGCCCGAGCACCTCGCCGATATTCGCGGCGCGCAAGATCTCCGCATAGCGCGCCCCCGCGCTCTGCGCGGCTTTACGGCCGCGCCCGATGACGCCGAAATAGACGAGCCGCGAGAACGGCGGGTAGCGCAGTTCGCGCCGCTGCTCGAGTTCGCCGCGCGCGAACCCCTCGTAGTCGTGCTCTGCGGCGTAGACGATCGCCGGATGCTCCGGCGCGTAGGTCTGCACGATCGCCTCGCCCACGCTCGCGCGCCCGCTGCGCCCGCAGACCTGCGCGATCAGATCGAACGTGCGCTCCGCGGCGCGGAAATCAGGAATGTGCAAACCGACGTCGGCGGCTACGACACCGACCAATGTAACCGTCGGGAAGTCAAGGCCCTTGGCGACCATCTGCGTGCCGACCAGCACGTCGCCGCGCTCGCCGAACTCCGTGAGGAGGCGCGCGTGATCGCCGATGCGCGTCGTCGTATCCGAATCCATCCGCACCACCCGAGCATCCGGAAAAAGCCGTGCCACTTCTTCTGCCACCCGTTCCGTGCCCACGCCGAACTCGCGAATCGTTTCGAGCCCGCACTGCGGGCACACACGCGGCAGCGGCATCTGAAAGTCGCAGTAGTGACAGCGGAGGAGACCTTCGCTGCGATGTGCGGAGAGCGAGACGTCGCAGCGCGGGCAATGCGGCACGTGACCGCAATTACGGCAGAGCACGAAGCCGCCGCTCCCGCGCCGGTTGACGAAGAGCACGCACTTCTCGCCGCGTTCGATCCGCTCGCCGAGTGCCTCCGCAAGCATGGTCGAGAAGATCCGGCGGTTGCCGGATTCGAATTCCTTGGCCAAGTCGACGATATGCACGTGCGGCATCGGCTGCGCGCTCGCGCGTACGCGCAGCGCGACCAACTCGATCTTGCCGCGCAGCGCAGCTTCGTAGCTCTCGAGCGGCGGCGTCGCACTGCCGAGCACCAGCACGCCGTTCGCGGCGCGCATCCGCTCGCGCGCGACGGTGACCGCATGATAGCGCGGCACCGTCTCCTGCTTGTACGAGGTCTCGTGTGCCTCGTCGACCACGCACAGCCGCACATCGCGCAGCGGCGCGTAGATCGCGCTGCGCGCCCCGACCACGATGTCGATCTCGCCGCGCGCGCAGGCTTGCCACGCATCGAAGCGCTCGCGCTCGGAGAGCGCCGAGTGCAGCACCGCAACGCGATCGCCAAAGCTCTCCTCAAAGCGCCGCGCCGTCTGGGGGGTGAGCGAAATCTCGGGCACGAGCACGATTGCGCGCCCGCCCTCGCGCACGACGCGTTTGATCGCCTCGACGTAGACGTAGGTCTTGCCGCTGCCGGTCACCCCGAAGAGCAGCAGCTCGCGAAATGCGCGCGTATCGAGCGCCGACCCGACGCGTTCCAGTGCGACAGCTTGTTCGGGCGTCGGCGGGAACGGCGCATCGCCCAGCGCCTTGAACGAACGCGCGCGTGCCGGTTCCACCTCGCGCTCCTCGAGCGCGCCGGCTTTGACCGCGCGCGCGATCACCGCGTTGGAGAATCCCGCCAGCAGCGCATCGGCGCGCGGCACACCGGGCTGCTCGCGCACGAACACCGCCAGCGCCCGCGCTTTACTCCCGCGAATCGGCGCATCGCCCGGATAGAGCACGCGCATGCGGTATGCACTGGTCTTGGGCTGCACGAAGCGCCGCTCGCGCCGCAGTTCGCCGCTGCGCACGAGCGTTTGCAGGTGCCGCAGCAGGGCGCCGCGGTCACCGGCGCGGCGCGCGTCCGGATGACGCAGCAGCGTTTCGAGCGCGAAGCCGTCGCCGAGCTCTTCCCAAATCAATCGCACGAGCCGCGCCGGAACCGACGGGTAGCGCCGCGGACTCGGCTGCGCGACCGTGCGCACGAAGCTATCGATCGTGCGCGGCAGCGCGCCGGCAAGCACCGCGGCCGAGAGCGCTTCGCCGAGCGTGCACACGTAGTATTCCGCGACGAAGAGCGCGAGATGCAAACCGTCCTCGTCGAACGCACGCGGCACGTCGAGCCGTTCGAGCACCGCCTTGCGTTTGGAATCCGGCGGCGCCTCGTAGGGAGCGGTGACGACGTAGGCCAGCACCTCGCGATTGCCGAGCGGCACGCGAACCACCTCGCCCACCGCTAACTCGAACGCGCCCGCATCATAGGTGAGCGGCAAATCGAAGCGCGACGAGCGAATCGTCGCGAGCGCATCCACCACGCGGGGCATGCGTCAGCCGAACGATTCGGGCGAACGGCGAAGCTGCGCGAGCACGCTGCGCACCGTGCGCTCGGGCACCTCGATGCCGTATTCCACGTCACCGATCGCACGCGGCAGCACGAAACGCAGCTTACCTCCGCGCTTCTTCTTATCGCTCGCCATTGCCGCGAGCGTGGCTTCGACGCCGACCGAGGTGCTCAGCGGCATGCCCAGCAGCGCCATGGTCGCGAGGATGCGAAGATGTTCTTCCTCCGAAAAGCGGCCGGTTCGCATTGCGAGCAGGCCAGCCGCGCGCAAACCCAACGCTACGCCGACGCCATGCGAAACGCGATAGCCGCTGGCCGTTTCCAACGCATGCCCGAACGTGTGACCCAGGTTGAGCAGTTCGCGGATCCCCGCTTCCTGGCGGTCGTCGGCGACGATCATCGTCTTCACCTTGATCGCCTCGGCGACCACTTCGAGCCACGGCCAGCGCCAAAATGCGTGCGGCGCGAGCGCCTCGATCGATTCGAAGAATGCATCGCCCTCGATTATTGCGGCCTTCACCACTTCCGCCAAGCCTTCACGCAGGTGACGATACTCCAGCGTCTGCAACGCGCCCGTGTGTGCGAACACCGCCACCGGGTCGGTGAAGCTGCCGACGATGTTCTTGCCCGCGCGCACGTCGACGCCCGTCTTCCCGCCAACCGCGGCATCGACCATCGCGACCAGCGTGGTCGCGACATGTACATAGGGCACCCCGCGCATATAGGTTGCGGCGCAGAAGCCGAAGAGATCGCTTGCAACGCCGCCGCCTACGCCGATGATCAGCGTGTCGCGCGCTACGCCCAACTCGAGAAGCGCATCGTGCACCATTTCGACCGTCGAGAGCCGTTTGCGGCTCTCGCCCAGCGCGAAGGCGAGCATGCCGAGCGAGCCGGGCAGTTTGTCGATATCAAGCGCGACCCGCACCACGTCGCGATGCGCGTCGCTGAGTATCATGAAACGCTGCCCGCGATGCTCGATGAACGAGCCGAGCGGCGCGCGCACGTCCTCGCCCACGCAAATGGGATAGCGCAGGTCGGTATTGACGATGAAGTCCGAGGCTAGATCTCGATTTTCTTCTTGTGCAGCCACTCGACGATCGCCTCGACGACTTGAGCGGAGCTCATGCCGTCGGCTTCAATGACGCAATCCGCATGCGCGTACTGCGGCATCCGTTTGGTGTAGAGATGCTTGATCCGCGCAAGCGATGGCGTTGGTCCGAGCAGAGGCCGGACGGTGCGGCTCTTGCGCAGGCGCTCCAGCACTTGCTCGGGCGTGACTTTGATGAAGATGCGATAGGCGCGTTTCTTCAGCAGCTTGGCCGAGGGCTCGTAACTGAGCGCGCCGCCGCCGCAGGCCAAGACACCCGCCTCGCCCTCGCTCACCACCGATGCGATGGCGTCGTGCTCATAGTTGCGAAACGCGTCCTCGCCCTCGCTGTAAAAAATGTCGGAGATCGCGCCGTGCTGCTTCACCACGATATCGTCGGTATCGAAAAAGGCACATTTGAGCTTACGCGCGAGGCGCTTGCCGATCGTCGATTTTCCCGACGCCATGAAGCCGACCAGCGCGATGTGCTGCTTCACACACTCTCCGGCGCCGGCGCGAAGAGCGCTGCCGCCGCCTCGTTCGCGCGCCGCAGATTATCGCGCGTTTCTTCGATCGAATCGCCGCCGTATTTTTCGAGCACCGGCGCCACCAGCGCGAGGCGCACCATCGCTTCGCCCACGATGCCCGCCGCCGGCACCACGCACACGTCGCTGCGCACGATCGTCGCCGGCGCGTCGGTTTGCTGGTGCAAATTCACCGACGGCAGCGCTTTCATCAACGTGGGAATCGGCTTCACCGAAATGCGCAGCACGATCGGCTGCCCGTTGCTCATGCCGCCCTCGATACCGCCGGCGCGGTTGCTCCCGCGCACCACCTCGCCGCTTTCCAGCCCGAACGTGTCGTGCGCTTGCGAACCCGGGCGCGACGCGACATCGGCGCCGAGCCCGACTTCCACCGCCTTCACGGTCTGCATGCCCATGAGCGCACCCGCCAGCACGCCGTCGAGCCGGGTTTCGGGTTGACGATTGCTGCCGATGCCGACCGGCAGACCGTCGACCCGCACCACGAACACGCCGCCCAGCGTATCGCCCGCGGCCTTGGCCGCGTCGATCGCCGCGATCATCTTGGCTTGCGTGGCCGGATCGGGATTGCGCACGTCGCTCGCCTCGACGTCGTCCTGGGAAAAATCCTCCAACTCGGGCGAGACCACACTGCCGATTTGATGCACGTAACTGCGCGTGCGGATGCCGAGCGTCTCGAGGAATTGCGCGCAGATCGCGCCGAGGCAGACGCGCATCGCGGTTTCGCGCGCGCTCGCGCGCTCGAGCACGTTGCGCAGATCGCGCTGGCGATATTTAAGCGCGCCGGCGTAATCGGCGTGGCCGGGTCGCGGATTGGTGAGCTGCTTGCCGGCGCCGGTGATCGGATCCATCAGCGCGCGCACGTTCTCGTAATCGCGGTTGCGCACGATCACCGCAATCGGGGAGCCCAACGTTTCGCTGCCGCGGACACCGGCCAGAAATTCGACCTCGTCACGCTCGATTTTCATGCGTTGGCCGCGGCCGTAACCGCCCTGGCGGCGAGCCAGGGTTTGGTTGATGCGTTCGACGTCGAGCCGGAGATGCGCGGGCAGCCCGTCGAGGATTCCGACGAGCGCCGGTCCATGCGATTCGCCCGCCGTGAGATAGCGGAACACAGCGCTCTCTTGGCGGGTTGTGGTGCACGCGCCTCCTGCGGGTACCATGCGAGCATCATGTTGCAAGAACTCGCCGGACTGCGCATCGCCATCCTGGTGGACGACGCGTTCGAACAAGTCGAGATGACCAAACCGCGTGAAGCCTTGAATGAAGCCGGCGCGCAGACCATCTTGATCTCGCCGCAAAGCCCCGAGGTACGGGGCTGGAATCAGCACACGCCGGGCGATACGTTCGCGGTCGACATGCCGCTTTCGCAAGCCCACGCGGGCGATTTCGACGGCCTGCTGCTTCCCGGCGGCGTGATCAACGCCGACACGTTACGGACCAATCCGCAGGCGGTCGAATTCGTGCGCGGATTCGTGGACGCCGGCAAGGCGATCGCCGCGATCTGTCACGCGCCCTGGATGCTGGTGGAAGCAAACGCCGTACGCGACCGCACGCTCACCTCGTGGCCGTCGCTGCAGACCGATATTCGCAACGCCGGCGGCAACTGGGTCGACCGCATGGTGGTGGACGACAACGCGCTGGTGACGAGCCGCAAACCGGATGATATTCCGGCCTTCAACATCGCCGCGATCGCGTGTTTTGCGGGCCACCGCCCGGTCGCCAAGGCGGTTCAGCGCTAGCGACATGAAAAAGAGCCGCCCGATCGGGCGGCCCTGATTTCTCGGGGATTAGCGGCCTTTTTTGCGAGCCGGGCTCTTTTTGGCGGCAGCCTTCCGAGCCGGAGCCTTTTTGGCCGCCGATTTTTTGGCCGTCGACTTTTTGGCCGACGACTTCTTCGCGGCGCCGCCGCGCCGGGCGGTGCCGACGGCTTCCTTCAACGTGCGTCCGGCAATGAATTTCAGCACGCGCTTGGCCGGGACTTTGATCGGCTCGCCCGTCTTCGGATTGCGCGCGATGCGGGCCGCGCGGTCCCGAACTTTGAACTGGCCGAAGGGGGTGAGTTGAACCTTATCGCCCGACTTGAGCACGTCGGTGATCTTCTCCAGCATCGCTTCAATCAGGTCGACGACCTGGCGACGCGGGACATCCATCTCTTCGGCGAGCTCACGAGCTAACTCGTTCTTGGTCATGCTGTCCTTTCGGAAACGTGGGCAGTAATTGACCAAGCGCATTATCGAAAAACCCCCATTTCCCTTGTGGAATTGGGCCCTTCCGAAAATGCTCCGGGGCCCGCGCCGCGAAAAGTCATTCGCCGGATGGGCTGACAAAACGCGTCCCCTGGAGGGCGGCCTGTGAGAAAGCAACTTATCTCCTGCGTTATTTTCAGTGTGACTCTTGCGTACGCAACGGTCGCCCCGAGCCAACCCTTGGCCGCGCAGGATCAATGGCACAATCCGGATATGGCGGAGGATATCGCTGATGCGCTCATCACAAGCGTAGCCATAACGCTCCTGACCGCCGATGACCTGAATGCCTACGCAAATGGCGGAACCTTGTACGGACCGATTCGCTTAAGGTCCGGCGCTCTCGTCAACAAGCCATACAATCCGTTCGTGATCAATGGGAGCCCACTAATCGACGGGCCCGTGACCATCGCCAAGATTGAAGGTCGGCCATTACGGATAGCAGCGGACGTACGCCGCTTCTCGATCCGCGCGATCACGTCCGCGGGCGCCGTCAGAATCCCACGCATTGACCCCGGAAACTTCGAGCAGAGGTACGGGAATTCTCGCTATTATCTGGACACTGGGCCCTTCGTCATGAAAGGGTTCGCAATTCCCGGACCGATCGATGTTCCAGGAGCAGCCGCCGGCGCGCACATCTTTTCCGCACCTCACATCGAGGGCACTATTACGATTTCGAATGCGATCCGGTTCGTTATGAGCCACGGGAACGAATCGATTTTGTTCGAGGGACCGATAACGCTTGAAGGCCCGGTCGACATCGACAGCATTAGTTACGGACCGTTCTCGAACGATATCGGGGGGCTTATTGACAACCCCGGTCTGATCACGGTCACCGGCCCGATCACAATCGACGGGCCAATCGAAGTCGACCTATAGGCTAGTGCGCATGTCCCAAAAGATAGGCGAATATGGACGACACTGCGCCGGAGATAGCCGCCGTAATCGTGCTGAGGTTGTTGGCGCCGGTCGCGTATAACGTCCCCTTCTTATTGACGTCCATTATTACGCAGAGTCCTGACCCACGGTGAATCTCGTACTCCATGTTGTCATTGAAGCAATGAGGGTCCCCGCCCTCGGTCAATAGATGCGTCGTTCTAAATCCTACCTGGTTGAAGATAACCGTGACATTTCCGGACGTGTAAGAGCCGCCGACGTTGAGATAGAACACATCCCTGGATTGACCGTCGACCGTGTCTTGTGACTGCGCGTAGGCAAAGGACGTGATTATCATGCTGGACTGGGGTGTGATCTGGATGGGTAACATACCGTTGAACGCGACGATTCGACACGTCCTTCCAAATCCGACGCGCGGCGTCAGCCCTGAAGAATCGACGCTCGCGGTCCCGATGCTGATGTCCGAGATCGTCAGCGTTCCCGTTAGATAGAGGTCGTTGCAGGAAAGCGCAGTCAATTGCTGCGGGCTTACGAGGTCGGCGAACCCGCCGTAACCCACAAAGCTTGGCGGGGACGGCGCGGGCGTCGCGCCCTTCGGCATCGGCGTTGGCGACGGCGTTGGCGGCGGCGGCGACGCCAGGGCGAGATCCATGCGCGTTACGACCATCTCGCCTGCACCGAAACGAAAACGAAACGGATTCCCCGCTTCCCTGGCCGGGGTCTGCGATGCGTTGAGCGCGGTCAGCAGCGCGAGAAAGTTCTGTCCGGTTGTTGTTTCGTTGGATTGACTCGCGGGCTTTGCGGGGAGCGGCGTTGCCGCCGCACCGGCTGAAGGGCTCGGCGAGGGAGCAGGCAGCACAACCGATACTTCGTCGATGTAAAATCGCTTCGACTGATCGCCTTTGGTTCCGCGGTCGCCGATGGAGAAAAATGCATACGCAAGGTCGTCATTCGACGTCTCGTCGTCGATGTGCAGTGCGAGGCACCTAGGCGTAAGCTTATCAGAGTCCGCCGGGGGAGGCGGCGGCGATGGCACCCCAGGGAGGAGACTTCCAGAGGCAGTGTAGCACGAGGCGGCTGGGTGGCCAAAAAACTTCTGATTCGTGCTAGCCGGCGCGAACTCTGCGCTATTAAACGAGTACTCCCACGTCGCAGGATTAAGGGGGTCCGTCGCTTCGGTGGCTGTAGCGCCCTTGAACGCAAAAGAGAAGTCGTTCTGGCTGAAAACACTCATACTCAACGTGCCCTCGATGCCGGAGACGGGGGGCGCCGGCGTTGCCGAGGGCGATGGCGCTGTGATCGGCTTCTCCGCGTACGTTAGCGTTGCGCTGCTCAGCGTTATCTCCGCAACGCCAAGTGCTGCGCTTGGCGACGGCGACGGCGACTCAGATGGAGCTGGCGATCGCGTCGGCCACGGCGACGGTTTGAACGTTACGTTCATGAGCCAACTCGAGGCGTGTTGATTGAAGGCAACGCCCGTAAGGGCCTGGGCCGCGCCTTTGGGGCACATCTTGGCTTCGGACACCATTCCGTTCCCAATATCCAGCTGTCTCGTATCTGCATCAAGCGTTAGTGAATCGCCGCATACGTAGAGTCGCGGCAGCTGTAGGCCTGCTGCAGCACCACCACTCTGCGAGACCTGTGCCGTTTGGGTGCTGCTCGCAGAGACCTTGCTTGCGAACGTTACGTAATCTGCTCTAAGCGACATTGGGACCGCCGTGCCACCGGCTCCGTTCCCTCCCAAGGATAGGCTTAAGATAGCTTGCCTCGGCACGTGCAACATATACGACGTGCCAGAGCCGCATTGGAAGTCAACAGTATTGAACAGGTCAACGGACGAATTGCTGCGACATTCGAAGCCATCTAATGTTAGCCACCACGGCTGGTGGAAGAACAGATTCGACGTCTTTATAGCGACGAACCATGGCGAACGGCTAACCGCTCGCTTTTCAAGTGAAAGCGAATACGTTTTTCCCGAACCCGAGCCATCCAGTGTCACCAGCGTCTGGCTCTGAAGGTTATGCAGCGTCAGATAGCCGGTCAGATAGAGATGCTCTGCATCGCGCGAGACGAACGCGCGTGACAATGAGAAATTATCGTCGAGTGCGACGTCGCCGATGAAAACCGGGTCCCACGCTGCCCCCTGAAGCAGCTCGACAACCAGTCGCCTCAGTCCGGGACGCGGTAGAGAAAGAAACGCGAGGCGGCTCCGGCAGACCGGCCTCCCTAACTTAAGAAGCGTGATCGTTCCGGACTGGTACGCATAGTGCACGTCGATGCGGTCCTCGTCAGCCTTGGGATCTCTCCTGGTCGCGAGCCTCCTCACAATGCTCGTGTCGTCGAGATCGGTCTTCCAGTGATCCGCCTCGTTTACGGGCGCGCTTACGGTCAGGATTATCGTGCTGTCGTCGGTCGCTAGTGTGCTTGTCGACGACCGAACGTTGCTGGTGGAATGGATGGCTGCTGTGAGTTGACCGCATAGTTCGGCTGCCCCCACGGGCGTGGGCGCGGCCAGCACCAGGGCGGTCGCCAAAGAGAAAAGCAATACACTCCGCATGAAACACCTCTTTCAGTGCGTCCCCCAGCCGCTAAGGATGCCAAGTATGCACGCCTCGTGAAGGCGCGATAACCCTGGTTATTAGAGCATGCGCGAATCCTTGCGCCGACGCAATAGTCCAGCAGGACTATCGAAGAACCGTTCGCGCCAAAAATGCCCCCAGGCCCGTGCCGCGAAGGAACCCGCTAATGAAGAAACTCGCGCTGATGCCGCTTTTGGCATGTGTCTTTCTCGTGCCCCATGCGCTTGCTGCGCGCGCTGCAGCGCCGCCGCTGACCTTAGCGGGCCTACGTTCCTTGGTCGGTGTTTCGCACGTGAACATCAGTTCCGACGGCACAAAGGTCGTCTTTATCGCATCGTACGGCGACTACAAGCACGATAGATACGAGAAACGGTTGATGGAGGTCTCGAGTGCCGGTGGCGCGACCGCGATGCTGACCGGCGTGCTCAAAGGATTGGACGACCCGCAATGGTCGCCTTCCGGCGATCGCATTGCGTACCTCGCCGACGACGATCACGACGTCGCGCAGGTGTATACCGTGTCGGCAAACGGCACGAAGCCCGTGCAAGTCACGCGCGCGAAGCGCGACGTGGAGCAGTACGCGTGGAATCCCGCCGGCACACTGATCGCGTACGTCACCGCAGACGGGCCGGCCGATCCGGCTGCCGCTGCTCGTCACGACGACCTCTGGAGCGTGCACGACGACGGCTTTCTCACCACGTACCAACCGCGACCCTCACATCTTTGGATCGCGCAATCCGACGGCAGCAGCGATCGCCGTTTGACCGAAGGCTCCTGGGGCGTGCTCGAGGCGGCGCCGCCGTTCGTCGGCACGGCAACCGATCCGTCGTGGTCGGCCAACGGCAAATCGATCGTGTTCACGATGCAATCCAACGCCGATGATTCGGACTCCGATCGCACCTCGATCGCGATGGTCGACGTGGCGAGCGGCACGGTGACCAAACTCGATAAGCGTACGCAATACGAATATCAACCCGTCTACGCGCCGCGCGCGAACGACATCGCGTATCTCTACCCGCACGGTCCCGGACCGATCAGCGTGCTCGACGTCTTTATCGGCAACGCGAATTCGAACCGCGACGCCACGCCCGCACTCAATCGCGACGTGACCGACGTCGGCTGGCTACCCGGCAATCGCTTGTTGATGCTCGTGTCCGACGGGCCGCAAACCGCGCTCTACGCGCAAGGCCCCACCGGCCGGGCGGCGCGGCTTCCGCTTGGCGCGCTCAATCCGTCGGAGTTCAGCATCGCAAAGAACGGCGCAATCGCGTTCGTCGCGAGCACGACCGCACAACCGTCGGAAGTCTATCTTCTTCCCGCGGCCGGGGCGACGGTGCGCCGCCTTACGAATCTCAACCCGCGCTTCAATCTCTTCGCCTACGGCAAGAGCGAAGAAATCACGTGGAGAGCGGCCGACGGCACGCGCAGCGACGGCATTTTGACGTATCCGGTCGGCTACGTTGCGGGGAAGAAATATCCGCTGGTGCTGCGCATCCACGGTGGACCCGAGGCATTCACCTCGCTCGCGTTCGAGCCGCTGCGCCAACTTTTCGCCGGGCTCGGCTACTTCGTGTTCGAGCCGAATTACCGCGGCAGCGACAATCTGGGCAACGCGCACGAACACGCGATCTACAAAGATCCGGGCGAAGGCCCGGGCAACGACGTGATGGCCGGCGTCGCTGCGCTCGAGAAAACGGGGATGATCGACACCTCGCGCGAGGCGGTGACCGGTCACTCCTACGGCGGCTACATGACCACGTGGATCATCGGCCACTGGCACCATTGGCGCTCGGCCGTCGTGGGCGACGGCATGGTGGACTGGGTCGAGGAATACAATCTCTCGGGAACCGGCAATCTTGCCTGGACGCGCGATTCGCTCGGCGGCTCGCCGTGGAACCCGCGCGTCGCCCCGCTCTATCGTTCAGGATCACCGATCACGTACGTGCACCAGATCGTCACCCCGACGCTGATCATCTCGGGAACCGCCGACGAACAGGTGCCGGTCTCCGAATCATACGAGTTGTATCACGCGCTGCACGACGAGGGCGTGCCGGTGCGCTTCATCGCGATCCCGACGGCCAAGCATCATCCGAACGATCCGGTTCGCACCGAAGGCTACGACCGCGTGACGCTCGATTGGGTCGAACGGCACATGAGATAAACTCAAAGGTCATTTGCGCGCTCTCGCTAGCGGTTGCCGGGCGTCTCCTTGGGATAGATCACATGTGGCGTGATGAGGAACACGATCTCGTCGCGCTCGTGCGAGGTTTCTTTATTCTGAAAGAACTTCCCAAGAATGGGTATGTCGGCGAGCCCCGGCACTTTCGTGATCGTTTCGCTCGTTACGTCGCGCATCAGGCCGCCCAGCACGATCGTTTGAGAATCGTTGACTCGCAACGTGCTGTCGATTTTTCTATTCGTGATAATCGGGTAACCCGTGTCGGTCAAACCTTCGATTTCGCTGTATTCCGGATGCAATTCAGCGGTAACGACGCCGTCGTCGCCGATCGTGGGCGTCAATCGAAGCTTCACGCCGATGTCCACGAATTGCACGTTCTGGCCACCGAGAACCGACGTATTGAATACGATCGGATACGTCTCGCCGATCAACAGGTCGGCTTCCTTATTGTTGAGCGTAACGAGCTTCGGGGTCGCGAGTATCTGCGCTCGACCCTGCGTAATCAATGCGTTGAGCGTCACGTTTACCGGAACTGAACCGCCGGCAAAGGCGTAGGCGGTCGAACCAAGCGTCGTCGTACCTTGGAGGTTCGTGCCCCCGAATTCGAGCCCAAAGTTGCTGCTGTCGTTCTGTGGCGTCACGTCCGCAACTTTGACCTCGAACATCACCTGCGGGCTCGGACGGTCGAGTGTGGCAAAAAGGGTGGCGACCGTACTTTGCACGCCGTCACTCCCGTCCACGATGACGCCGTTGTGCTCGTCGTCGGCAACGTAGGTCCCTTCGGGAGCGAGAATTTTGAGCTGCTTTATGGCGTCGTCCGCTTTGACGTACTTCAGCGAGTACGACCGCGTCTCGCTCCCGCTCCCTGCTCCTATCGTCGGTGCGTCCAGCGCGGCGATCAAACGGCGAGCGCGAGCCACCGTATCGCCGCTGCCGGTTATGACCACGGCGCTGGTTCGCCGATCCGGCACGATGATCGTGCCTAACGGGAGCGCGGAAACGATCTCCTTGGCCACGTCGTCCGGGTTCGCATGCTCGAGCTGTAACACGACCGTTTGCGCGCCCACATTGGCTTTGCTTTCGTCATAGCGCCGGTTCATCGTGTCGGCAGACCCGACGATCAGGACGTTCCCCTCGCGATGAACCTGCAGGTCGTGCGCGCTGACCAGCACGGCGAGCGCACGCCCGAAGGTTACGTCGTGCAGATGAAGCGTGATCCGCTCCGGCTTCATCGAGTCGTCGGGCACGATGTTCTCGCCCGACTGCGCAGCCAGCAACGCGATCACATCGCTGATGTCGGCATCGTGGACGTCGATGGTTATCAGGTTCGGAGCCGTGGCTCGTGCTGCGCAAAGCACCGCTAAAGCCATGATGAGGAGCGCTGCTTTCACCGCTGTTGCCTATCCAACGGTAGACGCGAGCCGTCGGAAAGGAAGACGCTCGACGAGGTGATTTGAACCACGGTGAGATAGCCGATTTTGTCGCCGACGGCGACGACACGAACGGCGCCATTGATTTCGACGAGCGCTCGGGCAGCGTCGCCAACCACGACCGCCCGCACGATTGGAGCATTCGCCATTGCGCCGGCGTTTGGCGGAAGAACGACGCTGACGTCCGCTTGGAACCGCCGATCCGGAACAAAAGGATCACGTGCGATCGAGTAGTCGGGAAAGGCCATTTGTGACGGGAGCGCCAGCCGCGTGCGAGGCCCGAGGGGTGATTGGGTGCCCGCGGCACCCGCGATCATCGTGCTCTGGCCGGTCAGCGGCAGGACGGCGCAAGCACCAAGTACGAGCATCGCCGCGAATCGCGCCAGCACGCGCCGCTCGCTATCATAGAGGGCCGGCAGCACGTCATACCTCCTTTGGGATGGAACCGGAGTAGCGAAACATCGTTGCACGAATTCGTGCGTTGAGGAGCGGCTTCGGCGAGGCGTCACCGGCATCGGCAAAACTCGCGCTCTCGACCTCGATCAAGACGTCATGACGAGGGAGATCGCCGATAAAATGGAGCAGGTCCCGGAAACGTCCACGCACGTCGATCTCGATCGGCACACCCGTCAACGTCTCGTTCGAGACGGATTGCTTCGCAACGGGCGAAGCAGACGGAGCCGGCTCGGGCACGATCGAGCGAACATCGACCGCGAACACTCGCCCCTCTGCTCCGAGCAGACGTACGGTGGCCGCCAAGGTAGCACTTCGAGACTCCTGGCCGGAGAGCAGACGCACGTCTTGTGAGACACGTTTCGCCAGCGAGCGCAGCTCCACGGCGTGCCGTACCGCGGCTTCGTTTTGATCGGCCTGATCGTAGAGCGTCTTCGCCTGAGCCTCGAGTGCCGCAATATCTTGAGACGTCGGCCACCAAATCAGGGCAAACCCTACGCCAAAGAAGAGCGACGCTGCGAGAATCCACGTCATCCGGACGCCGGCGCGGATATCGAACTTCTCGAGCTTCATCGAAGTTCTCCGACGCGAACCACAAAGGCGATCAGCCGACCGGTCCGATCCCCGTCTTCTTTGCTCGCCCGCACCAAATCAGGGGACGCAACGTGCGAGCTCGACATGAGGTCAGCCAGAGTCTCGCTCAGACCATCAAGGCCTTCCGCACGGCCGTCGATCTCGAGGCCGTCATCGACGCGAGCAATGCTGGTGAGCCACGCGCGATTTGGAACATGATTGGCGATATCGGCCAGTCCGCTGGCGAGGGCAGCGCCGCTGCGGCGGATCTCCCGAAGCCGGGAGTCGATGACCAGGAGCGTCTCCACGCGAGTCTGCCGAATCTTCGCCTGGCTCAACGCCGCGGCGCTCACCGTCAAGCGAAACGACTGCTCTTTCACGTCGTCGCGCGCCTGCGCCAACAGAAACTGTTCGATTCCCCACCACGCGCACACCACGATGGCAGTCGTCAAAAGCGCCGCGAGCGGCGTTCTCAACTGCTCCGGAATTCGACTCGGACGAAGACGCTCTAACGCGTCGGGGCGACCGTCGTGAACATAGTCGAAGCGCATTATGCGGTCAAGCTCCATGCAGCCAGACTCGCCGCCAAGGCCCAATCCGGGGCAGCAACCCGCACGACGTCCTCCGGATAGGCGTCCGTGTGCAACACGTCAGGCACCGGCGTTTCTGTGAGGGCGCCGGTTGCATCTTCTAACTCCCGCGTAAAACTAGGAATGCGTGCCCCATTCCCCGTCACGGCGATTCGATCGACTTTCGCTCTCGTTCGAGCTCGTTCGACCAGCGCCGAGATGTCCGTCACAACGTCCTCGTGCGCAGATACTCCGGCGCCGGCACAACCCAAGATGCGCTTTCTGCGTTCAGCAGTCGGAAGATCGATCGACAACTCTTGCGCGATGCCTCGCGTGATCGCGCCCCCGCCCGACTGGACGACGAACGAAAGCGGCCCGGCGGGACCGAAGACGTGTAGGCTCGATCGTTCCGCCCCCACGTCGACAATCGCATCGCAATCGGGGAACAACCGTCGCAGCGCGAAGGCGTCGTGGTCGATCGCGATGACCCGTAAGCCGGTCAGATGCGCCGTACGGACGCGCGAATCGATGCTCTCCTTTCGAGCAACACCGATTGCGTACGCTTCCGTGTCCCGGTCGATTGGATGAATGCGTACGATCGACTCTTCTTCCTCGAGGTCCCAGCCGGCGAAGCGCTGCGCCTCGAATCGAGCTGCGCGAACGCGTTCCGGCCACGTCATCTTCGGGAAACGAACCGTACGCAGGGCGCAGGCCGGAGCCCCGAGCGCCAACACGCATCGCCGTTCGCGCGTGCCAACCTCTGATAGCGCCTCCTCGACGACGGCCGCGACCAATTCGAGCTGCTCAACGCGCAGCGGTGCAACGGCATCTTCCGGCACATCGCGCGCAGCGACGGCGCGTACGCGGACCTCGCCGTCGTGATTCTTCTCGGCCACAGCGACGCGCACTCTCGTCGAACCGAGATCGATCCCGAGGGGAAGCGGTTTCCAGTCACCCATTGTTGTGCACCGAACGCATGAACACGGCGAAGACGGCGCCGACTGCCAAAAACGGGCCAAATGGAACGCGGTCGCCCCGCCGCACGCGACCCAGCGCGAGCATTGGAAGCGCCCACAGCGCCCCAGCGACGAAGGCAGACCCGATTGCCGTAGCGGCGCCGACACCACCGATGCCGGCGCCGATTACCGCACTAAGCTTCACATCGCCCAGGCCCAGGCCACGCCCACGCGTTGCGTAATGCACTACGATCATCGGGAGGCCGCATGCGCAAGCGCCCAGGAGCGAGCGTGTCGTGTTGCTGCTCGCAAGTGACCAGACCACGATTCCCAGCGCGGTTGAGCCGGTCACCCAGTCATAAATCAAACCGCGGCGCAGATCGGTAACCGCACAGACGCCCGCGCAGACGAGCATCAAGGCCGGACCCAACCACCCGGCACTCATCGCCGTAACCTCGCCAGAGCGGCTCGTACCGGCAGGTAGCGCGGGTCGATCGAGCGGGCCAGCAGCAAGAGCGATATCGCGCTTTGACTCGACGTGCGCCGGGCATCGGCCGCCGCAAGCGCGAGCGCCTCCACGTCGCGGCGCTCTCTACCGACGCGCTCGAACTCGCGTTCCGCCGAATCGTAGTTTTTGAGCAGTTGCAGGCAGAGCGCCCGGTCCATCCGCAGGGTCGTGTCATGCGGATATGCCTGTAACACTCGACCGGCCGTTTCGATCGCATCTCGCAGCTCGCCGCTCCGACGCGAGAGAAACCCTGCGAAGACGTAACGGTCTGCCGCCGCAAGATTCGCGGGATCGACTTCCAAAGCTCGCCGATACATCACCCGAGCACGCGCGCCGCGCGCGTAGAGCAGGACGTCGCCGCGTGTAACCAGCGCTGAAGAGAGCGCTCCCCGCAGCGTAAGAGCCGCGCATGCCAGCGCGACGGTTACCACCGCAAATCGTCGCAGCGTCGCACGCCAGTCGATCATGCCAAGAGCCCGTAGTAGCAGCCCAGCGCAATCATCAGCCCACCGGCGGTTGTCGCAGCCGCGTCTTCGAGCTGTCCGGCCGGCAACAGCCTCTCGGGGAGCGTGAGTCCGATGCCGACGGCTGCAAGCGGCGCCATATGCCCGATTGCAAACGCCCCGACCGTGGCCAGCGAAGAGCCGAAGGAACCCGACGCCGCGGCGGCACCCGCGATCGCCGGCACGACCGGAGTACAACACGGCGAGAATACGAGCCCGAGGGCGGTTCCGCACAGAGCCGGCGCGCCGAGCGATGCGCCCTTCGCATCATGATGACGACAATGGTGATAAACGATGAGTTGACGCAGACCATAGCCGACGAACGAGACCGCCAAAGCCCAGTACAGCTGTTGCGAGAGCGCGAGGGCCGCGGTAACCAGTGACGCAGCCGTTGCGAGCAGCGTATAACATAAAAGCAACCCGGCAGCAAAGAGCACGACGCGAATCCACCTTGCGGTTCCGCTCGACTTTGCCGTGAGCGCGGCCAAGGCAAGATACCGGGGCGCCATACACGGTCCGACGCTCGTTGCGAACCCCGCCGTAAAAGCGGCCGTCAACGCAAAGGCGTTCATAGATTACTGGCTCGCGACTGCCGTGAAGCCCGAGCTCGACGCGTACTGGATATGCTCGGCCGAGGCGGTCCCGCCGAGGGCGCTAAGCGTCGCCGGGTCGTGTTGCCCCGGGCAGATGATCGTGTAACTCGCGTTGCCGCTCGAATAATTCGCGACCTGGTACTGATAGTAGCCGCTCGGGTTGACTGGATCGATCGGCGTTTGACGAAGATATTGGCCGATGTTCGTGTCGGTCGACGTAACGTTCGTGGGGCTGGTTACGTCGGGATAGGCTTCGTGATCCGTTTGATAGAGCTCGAGAGCCGTCGCAATCTCTTTGAGATTACCCTCGCACGCCGCGGTTTGCGCCTGCGCGCGGGCACGCATAAAATTCGGTACCAAGATAGCTACGAGGATGGCGATGATAGCCACCACGATCATCATCTCGATCAACGTAAACCCACGCTCGCCCGCACGCGACATGTACACTCCGTTTCCGGCTACGGCCTTCAATCCGGAGCAGTGCCATCTCTAGGCGCTCATGGGACGCGCATGCGATCGCATTTTCTCGAGCGCATTGCGATGTAGCCGCGTTATGTGGCGTCGCGAGTATCCCAAGCGCCGCGCAATCTCCCCAATCGGCGTATCGATCTCATAGATCTCGCGGATGATCTCTCGCTCGACCCTCGTGAGACTCTCGAGCCACGAGTCGATCGCAACCCGTTCCAGATGGCTGTCGATGGTGTACGAAAGCGATAGCTGTTCGTTCGGGCGTAGCGCATCGACCGACAAGGGTGTACCTTCGTCTCGGTACCGTATCAGCTCGCGAAGCTCATCCACGCAGACGCCAAGATGCTTTGCCATCTCATGTTCGTACGGCTCGCGACCCAGGACGGCGCACAGCTCCCGCTCGGCGGCGGAAAAGCGCCGGTCCAATTCCCGGATCCGGCGCGGCGCGCGCAACACGCGCTCGCTGTCGCGCACATAGTGCATGAGCTCGCCAAGAACCAGGATCCACGCATACGCTTCAAACGGCGTTCCGACATTCGCGTCGAACCGGTCCGCGGCCTTGATCAGACCGATGGCTGCGACCTGCTCGAGATCACGCCGATCGACGCCTGCGCGCATGAATTTGCGCGCGCCGCGTGAGCACAGGTACTGGTATTCGCGAATGGTACGCTCTCGTTCAGATTCGAAAACTATCACTTGATGCTCCCGATCATAGAATAGAGTGGAATCAAAATCGACGCTACGATGAGCCCGACGAGCGCACCGAGCACAATGACGAGGGCCGGTTCAATGATGCCGCTAAGCGTGGTTACAGCCGTCTCGACATCGAGTTCATAGTACTCGGCTGTGCGCAGCAGCATCGTGTCTAGCGTGCCCGTCTCCTCACCGACACGAATGAGTTGTAGAATCAACGGCTCGAAGAGGGAGTTACGTCCGAGCGCCGCGACGATCGTCTCGCCTTCGCGAAGCGACTCATCGAGGTTACGGATCTCGCGAGCATAAGACGCGTTGCCCACGACGTCGTGCGCCGCGTCGAGGGCTACGAGCAACGGTACGCCCGAACGTAACAGCGTGCCGAGCGTGCGTGAAAACCGCGCCAGTACGGCCTTCCCTAGAATGTTACCGAAGAGCGGCATCGAGAGTACGAGCCGATCCAGGCGCTCGGCAACCGGCTCCGCACGCCGCGCCGCCCCGACTGCGCCGATTGCGCCGAGCACGATCAGGGCGAGCGCTATCCACGTAAGCGGAGATCGCAACACGGCTCCCGCCGCAATCAAGATCCGGGTCGTCATCGGCAATGAGACGTGCATCTCGACGAACATTGCGGCAAATGCCGGCACCGTGCTCCCGATCAGGAAGAGCACCAGCGCCAGCGCGGCGCCGGCTACGATCGACGGATAGGCCATTGCGGAACGGACGCGCTTACGAATCGCCGACGCTCGCTCGAGCAACGATGCCAGTCGTTCCAGGACGTCTTCCAATGCCCCGCCGAGCTCGCCGGCACGGACCATCGCGACGAAAAGCGGCGAGAACTCCTTCGGACGCCTCGACATGGCCGTCGAAAGCTCACTCCCCGATTCGATGTCGCAGGATATCGAACGCAGGGCCTCGCGCAGGCGCGGATCGCGGCACGTGTCGACGACGACGTCCAACGCCCGGCGCATCGGGACTCCGGCTCCGATCAGCGTCGCAAACGAGCGGAAAAAAGCGGTTCGCGCCGAGGCGGAGACGGGCCACGACGCGAGCGCCGAACCGACCGCTCCGGCGGCCGACCCCGCGGCCGCGATCGACGTCACGAACAGCGTCCGGGTACGAAGATGTGCCAGTGCCTGATCGCGATTTTCCGCCCGCAACGAGCCGGCTACGAACCGTCCTTCCGCGCTACGAGCAGTATAAGCAAACAGTGACGCCACGGAGCTATTCGACCCCCTCGATCACGCGCCGGCCGTCTTCTTGCGAGATCTCATTGTTCGATACCAGCTCATCGATGTGGTGTTCGAGTGTTTGCATTCCGGCTTGTCTTCCCGTCGTCATCGCGTTATGGATCAGATGCGTGCGCGACTCTCGGATCATGCTGCGAACCGCATCGTTCACGAGCAGAATCTCGACCGCGGCTCGCCGCCCCGGCCGATGCTTGCGGGGCAGAAGACGCTGGCATACAACGGCCGTCAAACTCTGGGCAAGCTGTGAGCGGACATGCGCCTGTTCCGATCCGGCGAATGCGTCGACGATCCGCTCAACCGTTTGCGTCGCCGATCCCGTGTGTACCGTGGTCAACACGAAGTGTCCGGTTTCCGCCGCGGTGAGAGCCGCGCGCATCGTCGCACCATCGCGCATTTCTCCGACCACAATGACGTCGGGATCGGCCCGGAGTGCCCCCAGGAGCGCCGCCGCAAGCGACGACGTGTCGCGACCAACTTCTCGCTGCGTAATCAACGAACGTTTGCTCTCGTGACGATATTCGACGGGATCCTCGATCGTGATCACGCGCCGCGCCGACGTCGCGTTTATCTGTCCGATGAGCGCGGCGAGCGAGGTGGATTTGCCGCTTCCCGTCGGCCCCGCGAAGATTACGAGACCTCGATCGCGCTCCGCCACCGCCGCTACCGCCGCTGGCAGGTGTAAGGACTCCAGGCTTGGGATTTTCCGATTCAATAGCCGGATCGCGACCGTGCAGCCTTGCGATCCGCGGAACCCATGGGCTCGCAGAATCAATTCGTCGTCGCTCACATGCGTCGTCGTTACGTCACTGCCGGACTCAAGCCGCGCAATCGCGTCCGGCGGGAAGAGCGATCGCGCAATCTCGCTCGTATCGATGCTCGAGAGCGGGGAGCCCGGGAGAATCTGCAGGTCGCCGTCGACTCGCAACGCCGGAGAGAGTCCGGGTACGAAATGCACGTCCGATGCGTCGTGCTTGCGCGCAGCGTGCAGAACATCTGCAAGACGAATGTGAGGGATTGTCGCGTTCACGGCCCTTCACCGGATCCGAGAACTCGGGCAAGCTCCTCACGACTGGTCTCTCCCTCCAAAACCAGTTGCAGCCCCTGACTCGTCATCGGCTGGTAGCCGGCCTGCGATGCGACATGCGCAAGTTCCAGCGTTGTTTCGCCATGTGCGATCGCCAACCGCACCGCGCTTGTCGCCGGCAGGTATTCGAATATTCCAATTCGTCCGCGGTACCCCGATCCGCCGCACTGCGAGCAGCCGCGCGGCTCGAACGCGGTTCCGCGGACCGCGATCACCGAGCGCCGGCATTTGCGGCAGAGTCGCCGTACCAGCCGCTGCGCGACGATGGCGGAGAGTCCCGCCGCCAAGGTATGCCGGTTGAGTCCGAGCTCGATCAGCCGCTCAACCCCGCGCGGTGCGTCGCCGGCGTGCAAGGTCGTCATCACCAATTGACCCGAGAGGGCCGCCGACATTGCGACGCTCGCGGACTCGTTATCTCGCATCTCGCCGAGCATGATCACGTTTGGATCCTGCCGGAGTAGGGCGCGCAGGGCGGATGCAAAGGTCACGCCTGCTTTGGGATTGACCTGTACTTGAGCGACTCCGGCCATCTGCACTTCAATCGGATCCTCCACCGTGCAAATGTGCTGGCTATCGAGGTTTCGCTCTGCGATCGATGCATAAAGCGTCGTCGTCTTTCCGCTGCCCGTCGGTCCGCATACCACGACAAACCCGTGCGCGGCATGTACGACCCGGCGATAGCGCGCGAGCATCATCGGAGCCATGCCCAGATCGGCCAGACTTGGAACTTGCGCTTGCATATCGAGCAACCGAATGACGAGCTTTTCGCCCGAAATCGTCGGCATTGATGAAACGCGTGCGTCCAGACTCCGCCCGAGCCGCTCGATTGTATAACGCCCGTCCTGCGGTTGGCGTCGTTCGGCGATGTTCATTGCGGCGAGAAGCTTCACGCGGGAGATCATCGGATAAAAAAGATCGAGCGGCATCCGTTCGCTTTCGCACAAGATTCCGTCGACGCGCAGTCGCACTCGGCCCCCCGCTCGAGTCGGCTCGAGGTGGATATCGGAGGCGTTCACGCGGATCGCATGTTCGTGGAGCCGATCGACCGCGCGTATCGCGGGAGGGTCGACGGCTGCGTCGTCGTCGGCAGACTGCGCTTGTTGCAAGTAATAGCCGGCGATACTGTTGTGAACGGCTTCTCGCGGCGCCTCAACGGCAACCACGCGCAGTCCCGTCACGGCTTGAACGCGATCAACAATGCTCTCGTCAGCCGGCGCAGGAAGAATGATGTGAAGCTCGTTGCCCTCGAGACGACTCGCAAGAACCGAATATCGCACGGCCATTGCCCGCGGTATCAGCGCGAGTGCCTCAGGCGAACTATGGGGAAGTTCCTCCTCGAGCAAACCTGCCCGAGACCCAGCGGAGAGAGCCACTCCCGTAACTCCTGTCGGTGGTGTTAGGAGTCCCGACTCCCGTGAAGAGAAACCCGGATCATCTTTATGACATATCGGAGCCGAGTTCGCAACACGGGGAAATTCACAGCGGCCTTAATGTCCGCCTTGGTTTGCGGCGTGGTACCCCGTGTTAATTGGGGGGCTCTGCTCCCACGGCCCTCGTGTGTTCCGGCAGCCAGCGCTCTACGATGCCGCGCAGTTCCGTCATGAGAATCGGTTTCGAAAGGTAGTCGTCCATGCCGGCGCTCAGGCACGCGTCGCGGTCGCCTTCGAGCGCATTGGCGGTGAGCGCGACGATCGGCACGCGCCGTCCGGTCGGCGCTTCGGATTTGCGAATTGCGCGCGTTGCCGCGAAGCCGTCCATCACCGGCATTTGGCAATCCATGAAGACGATCGCGAACTCTTCGTGCGCTACCGCGTCGACGGCCGCCTGACCGTTGCTGACGATGACGATCTCGCCCGAGCACAGTTTCTCGAGCTGCTTGCGCGTCACGAGCTGATTGACTTCGTTGTCGTCGGCCACGAGTACGCGGCCCTTGCGGCGCGTTTCGCCGGCGGGCTCCGGCGCAGCAGCAGGTGCCGGCGCGATCTCGCCCTTGACGTCGAGCACCTCGATGATGCAATCGAGCAGCTGCGACTGCCGAATCGGCTTGGCGAGGAATGCCGAAAAACCGGCGGCGATCGCGTTTTTGCCGGTCTGGCCGTCGTCGTGCGCGCTGATCATGATCATCGACAGGTTGGCCAGGTGCGGCTCCGCGTGCACGCGCCGGCCGAATTCGAAGCCGTCGATCGCGGGCATGCGCAGATCGACCAGCGCAAAATCGAAGCGCTCGGCGATTTCACGCAGCGCGCTCAGCGCCTGCGTGGGCGATGCAAACGCGGTCACGACGACGTCCCACGAGGCGAGTTGACGGGTCAAGATCGCGCGTGCGTCAGGATCGTCATCGACCACGAACGCGTGCAAGCCCCGCAAGCTGCGCGGCTCCGGGGCTGCGAGCCCGTCCTCGCTCGTGTTCTGGAAGCGAGCGGTGAAGCTAAAGGTCGAACCGCTGCCCTCACGGCTTTCGACGCTTATCTCCCCGCCCATCAATTCCACCAGGCGCTTCGAAATCGTCAAGCCCAAACCCGTGCCGCCGAAGCGCCGAGTCACCGAGGCATCGCCCTGCGTGAACGCCTGAAATAGCCGTGCCAGCACCGCCGGCGACATGCCGATTCCGGTGTCGGAAATCGCGACTTGCACGTACGATTCGCCGGCCGTCCGTTCGACGAGCGTGGCTAAAATCCAGATGCCGCCGGCCTCGGTAAACTTCAGCGCGTTGCTGAGCAGATTGACGAGCACCTGGCGCAGCCGTCCCGGATCGCCCAACAGCCGGCTCGGAATAGCCGGATCGATGTAGGTCATGAGCGAGAGCTGCTTTGCATGCGCCTGCGCCGCGAGCAAGTCGGCCACGCCTTCGATCACGCGGACCGGTTCGAACGGGATCACCTCGAGGTCCAGCTTGCCGGCTTCGATCTTCGAGAAGTCGAGGATGTCGTTGATGATCGCCAGCAGCGCGTACGCCGAGTCGCGAATCGTCGTTCCATACTCACGCTGCTCGGGCGAGAGCTTCGAGGTCATCAGCAGATCGCACATCCCGATGATGCCGTTCATCGGCGTGCGAATCTCGTGGCTCATCGTCGCCACGAACTCACTCTTGAGCTGCACGGCCTCCACGGCTTGATCGAGTGCGCGCGCCAGATCCTCGCGCACGCGCTGCAATTCGGCATTTTCGATGCGCGAGCGCGCCGCCTCGTGCCGGCTCTCAACCGTGATCGCGCGGGCGGTTGCGCGGCGATTGCTCTCTTCTTTTTGTGCGTCAAACGCGCGGCGCAGAAAATCGAGCGCGCGCCGCTCGTCGCCCACCGCTTCCCACGCCTCCGAAAGCTGCGCGAGCAGCGTCGAGGGCGCGACCCACTTATGCATGGCTTGACCGAGCGCGAGAACGTGCTCGAGGTAGTGAATCCGCGCGCTCGGCGTGGTCATGCCGTCGGGCGCAGGCAAGTCGTGCCGTTGATAGATCTCGGCCAAGGCGGAGGGAATCCCGATCGTTTGCGTCTCGATACGCGTTTCGGCGACCATCCGCTCCGTTTCGCGGATGCGCTCGAGCGCTTCGGCCGGTCGACCGGCCAGCGAGAGCGCGCGCGCCTCCGCGACGTAGGCGCCGATTAGCCCCTCGACGTGACCTTCTTCGTAGAAGAGCTTCGCGGCGGCACCGAGTTGCCGCAGCGCTCCCTCCGCGTCGCCTTGCGCGAGCAGCGCCTCCCCGAGCGCCGCATACGCCGACCCTTTATTGGCGCCGCCGGGGAACGGTTCGAAACACGCGACGGCTTCTTCGAGCGCTTCACGACTGCGCTCGACCTGTCCGAGATCGAGCAGCAACTCGCCCAGGCGCATCAGACATAATCCCACCAGCGCGGGCCAGCGCGCCGTGCGCGCCGGGCCAAGCGCGCTTTCGATCAGTTCCGAGGCTCCGTCGTAGTCGCCGAGTTCGCGAAATTTGCCGGCGGCGTTGAGCGCCGAAATGATTGCATGCCGAACCAAACCCGATCCGCGCGCCGCGTGCGAGGCTTGGATATGCCGCGCCGCCGAGCGCGCAACGTCGCCGTCGCGCGCGGCCAGCACGCCTTCCGTCGCCGCGCGCAACGCCTCGATACCCGGATGCTCCGCGTCCGTCGCGCGTAATCCGGCGATCTTCGCGGCCATTGCATCCGGCTCGCGAAAGGCGAGATAAAACGTGAGCCACGCATCGGCAAAGGCCAGCCGCAGCCGGTCGCCCGCGCGCGTGTAGCGATCGCACGCATCTTCGCACGCGCCGATCGCGCGATCCATATTGCCGCGGGCGTGCGCAACGATCCGCTCGGCCATGAACGCATCGCCCTCGCCCGAGAGGTCGCCGGCCTCGTGGAACGCGTTGCGCGCCGCGGCGACGAACGATTGCGCTTCGTCGAGCCTGCCGAGCAGAGCGCCCGTCTCGGCCCGCACTAGCGCCAGCCGCGCCGACACCGTCCTGCTCGCTTGCCGTTCGAGCGTTTCAAGCAGTTCCTCGGCCTCGTTCGTCAAAGCAAACGCTCGCCGGCTATCTCGCTGGCGCAAATGCCACGCCAACGCGACCAATAGTTGCAGGCGCGGCTCGCCGCCGAGCGTTGCGAGCAAGGGCTCCAGCGCCGCGACGTCGGCGTCGAGCACATATAATTCCAGGGGCTGGAGGGCGAGCATTTGCTCGCCTTATTCTACGGGATGCGCCCCCATCGCCTCGATCTCCGCGCGCATTTGCGCCCAGCCGCGAAAATTCGCGTGAAAGCCCGCATCGCCGGCCGGCGTCGCCACGTGCTCGAACGGGCTCAGGTGCCGATCCGTCCACAATCGTCGGCACAGCTCGATATCGCGTTCGATGTCGCGCTTGCCCTCGTGCGTCAGGTACGAAACGCGCGCGCATCGTGCGGCGCTGATCTTCTTCAACTCCTCGATCGGCAACCCGCGTTCGTCGTCTTGCACGAGGGGAAGATGCCACTCACCGGGCGCGACCGGCGTTGGTTCCGACGCATCCATTGCCGCCCGCATGTGCTGCGCGGCGACGCGAATCTCCGGCTGCGCGTTCGGCGCCAGCCGAAGGGCGAAGAAATTCTTCCACTCCGTCGCGGTGACGATCACCGCGTGCCACATGAACGGCTCCAGCGGCCGATTGATCACTTGTTTATGGACGTTGAATGCCTGCAGCTTGCGAACGTGTTCCACCGCGCTGTCGCGCGCGCGGAGCCATTCCGCTTTCGCTTCTTCCGTTTGTTCCGTCGTCAGCGCTTCACTCGCCGACATACCCGGCTTGTTGACGCCCCATTCCACCGGCAACGCGGGATTTTCAAGCACGCGTTCGATGAGCTTCTTCGTCGGTATTGCTCTGCTGCTCGCGCTATTCCGTGAAAAGACGCGATGCGTGTTGAATTCCGCGAGGATGAAGCGCGGGAAACGCACTTCGAGCGTCGTCAAACGGATGCCCGCGGGGCTGACCGAATCGGCCAGCACCCGGGCGGCAAAGCCCTGGTCGTCCACGGTTTGTTTCTAGCCGCGATACCGCAAGAACGCGGGCACTTCGATGTCGTCCATGTTCACCGGCGTCACGGCGTCGAGCTTGCCGCTCTCGAACGCGTGTCCGGCCGAGGGACGATAGGCGCGCGGTGCGCCGAACCCGGCGGCCAAGACCGTCACGCGCACCTTGCCGGCCATCGACGGATCGACCGAAGCGCCGAAGATGATCTGCGCGTCCGAGTCGACCGCGCGGCTGATCATTTCCGCCGCCTCGTTCACCTCGTACATCGCCATGTCGGCGCCGCCGGTGATGTTGAAGATCACGCCGCGCGCGCCTTCGATCGTCGTTTCCAGCAGCGGCGAGGCGATGGCCTTCTGCGCGGCGTCGGCGGCGCGGTGCTCGCCCGAGCCTTCGCCGATGCCCATCATCGCACTGCCCGCATCGCTCATGATCGTCTTCACGTCGGCGAAATCCAGATTGATCAACCCGGGCTGCGTGATCAGATCGCTGATGCCTTGAATTCCTTGGCGCAGGACGTCGTCCGCGTAGGCGAAGGCCTCATTGAGCGGCGTGCGTTTCTCGATCACCTGGAGAATGCGCTCGTTCGGAATCGTGATCAAGGTGTCGACCTTCGCCTCGAGTTCGGCGATCGCGTGCTCGGCGGTTTGCATGCGCTTGCGTCCTTCGAACGCGAACGGTTTGGTGACGACCGCGATCGTGAGCGCGCCGGAATCGCGCGCAAGCTCGGCGATCACCGGCGCCGCACCGCTGCCCGTGCCGCCGCCCATGCCGGCGGTGATGAACACCAGATCCGAGCCGTCGAGGATCATCGCCAGATCTTCGCGCGAGGCTTCCGCCGCTTCACGCCCCAGCACCGGATTCGCACCGGCGCCCAGGCCGCGCGTCTGGCCGCCGCCGATATGCACGGTGTTCTCGGTGCGCGCGCTGCGCAGCGCCTGCACGTCGGAATTCACCGCGTAGAACTCGACACCGGTGAGGCCCGCCTCGATCATGCGATTGACGGCATTGCAGCCGCCGCCGCCGACGCCGATTACCTTGATCGCCGCGGCATGTTCGGGTTGAAAGCGACGTGCATCTGCCATCTGAGCTTGCTCCTCGATGAAGGTGAGTTGTGTGGGGTTCTTCTTCCGGGTCACAGTGATTCCGTGTCAATTCCAAAGATCTGAAAACCATCGCCGGACTTTCGTTACGATCGATCCGCCGCCGCGCCGCACGCCGTTGCCTTCTTCCATCTCGCCGTTATGACCGAAGAGCACCAAGCCGATCGCGGTGGCGTACTGCGGCTGGCTCATTGCGTCGGTGAGACCGGTGAGCGTCGTCGGCGAACCGACCCGCGTCGGCAATCCGAACACGTCCTCGGAGATCGGCGCCAGGCCCGGCAAGAGGGCGCCTCCGCCGGTGATCACCACTTCGCCCAGCACCAAATCACGCGGCACGTTCTCGATGATCTTTTGCTTGGCCATGCGCAGCGTTTCCAGCACGCGCGGAACGACGATCGCGCGCAATTGCGCGGTCGTGAATTCCTTGTTCGTGCGGCCGTCCAATCCGTACACCGCGAAGGTTTGCTCGCCGTCCTCGGCCACGCCCGCGCCGTACTGCTTCTTCACCTCTTCGGCTTGCGCGAGCGAGGTCTTCAACCCGAGCGAAATGTCGCTGGTGAGAATGTTCCCGCCCACCGGAATGGTCGACGTAAAGATCGCGCTCCCGAGCGAGTAGACCGCGATGTCGGTCGTACCGCCGCCGATATCCAGCAGCACGACGCCGACTTGTTTTTCTTCCGGCAGCAGGGTCGAGGCGGAGCTGGCGAGCGGTTCGAACACGAGGCCCGCCGCTTCCAAACCGGCACGGTGCACGCACTTTAGCACGTTGGTGATGAAACTCGAACCGCCGGTGATGATGTGCGTGTCGACTTCCAAACGTCCGCCGGCCATCCCGATCGGATCTTCCACGCCTTCTTGTCCGTCGACGGTGAAGTAGCGCGGCAGCGCGTGAATGATTTGACGATCGGCGGGAAGATTGATGATCTTGCTCGCGTCGATCACGCGGCGCACGTCGGCGTTGCTCACTTCGCGATCGTCGCTCGTCGTCGCGACGACGGCGCGATTGTTGGTACTGCGGATGTGGTCGCCGGTGATCCCGACGTACACGTCGGCGATGTGGACTCCCGCCATCCGCTCGGCACGTTCGGTGGCCGCTTCGATCGACTTGATCGTCTCCTCGAGGTCGATCACCACGCCTTTGCGCATCCCCAGCGACGGGGCTTCGCCGACCCCGACGATCTCCAAGCCGCTGGGGCCTTCCACGGCGACGACCGCGCAGGTCTTGGTCGTCCCGATATCGAGCCCGCAAACGGTCTCGTGCTTCATCCGTTAGGTCACCTGTGCTCCGAAGGCGGCGATTTAACCGCTATATATTGTGTTGCCCCTCGACAATCCCTACTATTCCTGGTACTAAAAGAGGGAACCGTCAGGGCTTGGCGCACCACCGGCGGACTCCTTGAGGACAGCGTGGGGACAGCCTGCGGATAAGCAGCCCCGACGTTATCCACAGCTGAACAACGGAGCCATAAATACCCATCACAGGACGGCCGATGTAGCTAATGATGATACAGCGCCGCACGAGTTTAGAACGCGGGCTCTTGACGGCCTTTGGCTTGGTGGTCCTCGTGATGATCGCCATGGTCCCGGTCATGCTCTGGGCCTTGAACGGGATCTCTAACCAGGCAGAGGTGCTCAACTCGCGAGTTATCGCGGGCCAAGAGGCCTATTCCAAGGTCGCCTCCGACGCCGACAGCCTGCGGGCTGCCACGCTCGAAGCCGCGACCGCATCCGATCCGGCTGCCGCCGCCAAGCAGCTCGCCCTCTCCAACACCCTGGTCACACAGTTCCCGGAAGACGCGCGCAAGATGGTCAAGATCTTCTGTCCGACCAGCACCGCCAGCAAAAGCGGAGCGGACATGACGACCTCGGCGTGCGCCGGCAACAGCGACGAGATCGCCAAACAGATCGGCCCGCTCGTCGACGCGTTCAGCTCGAGCGCGAGCGCGTACGATTTCCAAGCGCTCTCGGCCGTGAGCCTGTTGCAGAACGGCAAGAGCAAAGCCGCGCTCGCGCAGATCAACGGCCCCTCCGGCGCCGCCTACGAAAAGCAGAGCAGCGATGGGCAAGCGATGCTCAACGCGCTCACTACGCTCGCGAACGATCGCTACAGTAAGCTGCTCGCCGCACGAACCACGAGCCTGTACACCCTCCTGGGCGGGCTGCTGGTCGCGATCATCCTCATCGTGCTCTTCTACAGCTGGCTACGCAGCATCGTCTTGCGCAGCATCGGCCGCTGCGTCGAAATTTTCGAATCGATGGGTACCGGCGATCTCTCGCAGCGCATCAACTGGCATGGCCAGGATCTGCTCGGCCGGCTCGGCCAAGCGATCGACGAGTTCTCCGACCGCATCTCGTCGATGATCGGCCGAATCCAGCGAGCCTCGCTTACCGTGCAGACCAAATCCGAACACAGCAGCAAGCTCGCGCTGCAGGTCGACAGCCGTATGAAGGAAGAGCTGGTCGCGCTGGTCGAGGCGCGCCAGTATTCCAACAGCGTCGCGGGCGCGGGCGGCACTGTCGCCGACAACGCCGAGGCCCTTGCGCGGCGGGTGTCCGATATTTCGAGCGCGGTCGCGCAGATGACCGCGTCGATTCAAGAGATGGATCAAAATCTCTTGAATCTCGCGACCGTAGTCGAACAAGCCGTGGCCAACACGCAGGAAATGTCGGCGTCGATCGTGCAGGTCGCCGGCAACGCCGAGCGCGTGCGCTCGGAATCGAACGTGACCGACCAGCAGGTGCGCGAAGGCCGCAACGAAGTGCTCGCGCTCTCCAAGGGCATGGGCTCGATCAGCGACACGGTCGCCGACGTCGTGACCGAAATGCAGAGCCTCGACGGCGCATCGCGGCAGATCGGTGAGATCCTCGGCTTGATCGAAGAGATCGCGGACCAGACGAACCTGCTCGCGCTCAACGCCGCGATCGAAGCGGCACGCGCCGGCGAACACGGCCGCGGCTTCGCGGTCGTCGCCGACGAAGTGCGCAAGCTGGCCGAGAACTCCGCCAGCTCGACCAAACAGATCGGGCAACTCGTCGCCGATATCCAGCGCCGCACCTCGGCCGTACTCGAGCGCACCGCTCGCGCAAACAACCTCGTGCAGAACAACGCCGAGTCGGCGCGCAACGTCACGCAGATGATCGAGACGATCAGCACGCGCGTTACCGAAGTCGCGCAACTGGTCAGCGACATCAGCATCGCAACCACCGAGCAGGCGCGAGCGTCCGAAGAACTCGCAAAAGCGAGCGAGCAAATGGGGGCGATGACCCACGAAGCCGCCGCGACGATGCGCGAGCAGGCCGTCACGTCCAACCAGATTCTCGAGAGCGTCTCCGAGATCGAAAACCGCACGGCCCAAGTGGCGCGGGCCTCGACCGAGCAGCAGACTTCGGTTCAGGCCGTGGGCGACCGCATCGAGAAACAGCAGGATCTGGTCGGTGAGAACGCCCTGGCGGTCGGCACCATGGCGACCAGCGCGGAAGAGGTGCAGTCCGAGGCCAGCGAGCTGCGCGAACTGGTGGGTCAGTTCCAA
Source organism: Candidatus Baltobacteraceae bacterium (assembly GCA_035502855.1). Classification (NCBI taxonomy): domain Bacteria; kingdom Bacillati; phylum Vulcanimicrobiota; class Vulcanimicrobiia; order Vulcanimicrobiales; family Vulcanimicrobiaceae; species Vulcanimicrobiaceae bacterium. The sequence continues at coordinate 23,244 of DATJTX010000003.1, read as the reverse complement.
ACCGGCCAGTTGGCCTTTGAAGACGGGGCAGCCCCGCGTCCTTCGGCCCTGGAAGACCCGGGCGCACTTGCGCTATCATCTTAGGCTAGGTAGTTCCCAAAGCGGAGTTGACGTGCAGAAAAAACTTAGCCTCCTCACCCTCCTCGCGGCCCTCGCGGTGCTCACCGTGCCGGGCATCGCGATGGCCGCAAATACGATCGATGCCTCGCTGATACCCGACGGCACCTATACGGTCAAAATCGAGAAGGTGATCGACAACAAGCACATTCAGGTGGCGATGGACAACGGCGCCGAAACCACGCTTACGGCCGGACGCGAGACCGTTGACTTCAGCAAATGCAAGCCCGGCGACCAGTTGAAACTCTCCACCATCAAAGGCGCGGTAATGGTGTACGCCGATCTGAGCAGTCACTGACGCTATCCGGTTTTTCTAAGCAATGAATCGCGAGCCGCGTGCACAACGCGGCTCGCCTGCTTTCCATGAGAAGCGCGTGAGAAAGAAGCCGAAAACGCCGTTGGTTCGAACTGGTTCGGGCTGGGCACCGTTACCTCCGAAGGCAAGTACTCACCGTGAGGTATGCAATGAATACAAAAATCATCTCCGCGCTTCTGGCTCTCTCGCTGTTCCTCGGTCTCTCCACGGCGTTCGCCCCGCCTGCGTCCGCGCAAGGCTACGGCCCGGTTTACACTACGTGGCAGCCCGGATGGGATCGATTCCAATACGATCGCCGTCACGTCGTGTTGGGTACGGTCGTGCACTTCCGTCCGTATCGCGTCGACGTCCGGCGTCGCAACGGAAACGTTCTGACGATCGATCTGAAACCCGGCACCGTGATTCATCCGACCGGCGCCACGCCTCGCTGGGGCGACCGGATCGCGGTCTACGGCTATTGGAGCAACGGCACGTTCATCGCGAACGGCCTGGTCCTTCGTTAAGGAAGCTTCAGAGCTTCCTTAAAGCCTATTTCGCGTAGATCACCACCGGGGTGGTGATCGCCCGCAGATCGATCGCGGCGACCTTGCGCCGGCCGCGATCGACTACTTGCAGGATCGGTTCGATGAGCGGGATTTTCTGCGTTACGCTCGCGCGATCGCCAAGCATTACCTGCACGCCGTTGCGCAGTACCACGGTCACGTCACCGAATCGGTCGAAGCCGAGGGAACGCGCATCGACGTCTGCGGCCGCCAAATCCGCCGCGCAAGCGGCTAACGTCTGAACGTCCGCGCTCGAGATGCCCGCGCCCGGCGCGGGCAGCGCGGGCAGTACGACCCGCAGCACCGGAAGCGTGCCGGCGAGCGCCGGCGGCGCACCGTTCTGCAGCACGCGCAGCGTGCGATCGACGGTGACGCGCGCGCCGTTACTGTCGACGAAGGCGAAGGGCACCCGTTCGGTGACCCGAATCGCGATCGTGTCCGGCGGCCGCCGCGCGATGCGCGCCGTGTCGATGTAGGGGATCGCCTCGATCCGAGCAGCCATGGCACGCGTGTTCTGCAGCCACATGTTCCGCGCCAGATTGATGTGCGCGCGCTCGACGATCTGGTCCTTGGACACGACGCGATTACCCTCGACGTCGATCGTATGCGGATACAGCGCGGGCCAGGTCGAAAGCAGGTAGAGTCCAACGGCCGCCAATATCGCCAGGACCGCGAGCAAGAGGCGGAACGGGCGCAGTACGCGCGTGGGCGAACCGCGGCGACGGCGCGCCCGCTCGGGCCGGCCCCTCATGCCACGATGTACCGCTCGATCGCTTCGGCCACGCCGTCTGCTTCCACGTCACCGACAACGCCTTGCGCCACCGCGCGCAGTTCCTTGGGCGCGCTGCCCATTGCGATCCCGAGGCCCGCCGCCTCGAGCAGCGGTGCGTCGTTCCACGAATCGCCGATCGCGGCGACGTCGCGCATGTCGACACCGACGCCGGCTGCTACAAAGCGAAGCGCTTCGCCCTTATTGACGCGCGGGTCCAGGATTTCGACGAACTCGGGGTAGCTGCGCGTGACGTAGACTTGCGATCCGAGCCGCTCAGAGAAAAGCGCGGCCATTTCTTGCGCGCGTGGCGGATCGTCGATCACCACCGCTTTGGTCGCCGCACTGAACGCGAACGTCTCGCGCAAAGACGGAACGATGACCGGCTGGACTTCCGAGAGCGAAGCATAGAGCTGCGAAAAGCGGTTGTCCACTTCGCAATAGTAGAGATCGTTGCGGTAGAGCTGCAGGTGCACGTTCGCTTCGCCGGCGAGGCCGATGATTTCGCTCACGACGTCCGGCTCCAGCGGCGTATCGCGCAACACCTCGTCGCTCAGCGGGTCGACGATTGCCGCACCTTGATAGCAGATGAGCGGCGTTTCGAAGCCGAGCTCGCGCGCAAAGGGGACCGCGGCGCGGTACATCCGGCCGGTGACGATACACCCGCGTATGCCCGCATCGAGCATCCGTGCAACGGCCGCGCGCACCCGCGCCGAGATCACGAGATCGCGTCCAACCAGCGTCCCGTCGAGGTCGAAAGCAACAAGCTTCATTCCGTATACGTCATCGTGAGGTGCGAACGCAGTGAGCCTCGAACGATCATTCCGTATACGTCATCCTGAGGTGCGAACGCAGTGAGCCTCGAAGGATCATGCGCCGCTGCGCATCCTCGCCGTTTGCGCGTGATGCGGCAAATCTTCGAATTCGCACAGTGCCGCCAGCGGCAGGGCGTCGGCGAGCATGCGCTCGCGCGAGTTCTCCACCACGCTGAAGCTGCGCAAAAAGTCGTCCAGCCGTAAGCCCGACGCGAAGCGCGCCATGCCCGAGGGCGGCAACACGTTATTGGTTCCGGCGAGATAGTCGCCCGACGCGAGCGGCGTCATGTCGCCAACCAGCACGGTTCCGACGTGGCGCACGCGGGCGAGATACGGTTCGGGATCACGCACTTGTAAGGCGAGGCGCTCGGGCGCGATCGCTTCGATCGTATCGAAGAGTTCCGCGCGGTTTTGCGCGTGCAGCAAGGAGCATGCGCCGTCGATGACGTGCGCGAGCGTCTCGCCGTGCGGGAGTGTGCGCACGTCGAAAGTATCGAGCAGCTGCGCGACCGCTTCGAGCAGCGGGCGAGATTCCGAAAGGACCGCGACGCGCGCAAACATGTCACGCTCGGCTTGCGCGAGCAGCTCACCCGCGACGTACTCGCTGCTCGCGCCGTCATCGGCAACCACGAGCACCTCCGGCGGTCCGGAAAGACCGTCGATGCCGCACACACCGTAGATCTGGCGCTTCGCTTCGCTCACGATCGCGCCGCCCCAGCCCACGATCTTGTTGACGCGCGCGATCGAATCGGTGCCGTACGCCGCAGCAGCGATCGCGTGCGCACCGCCGACCGCGTAGAGCTCGTCGACCTCGCAGAGGCTGCAGGCGTAGAGCACCGCCGGGTGCACGACGCCGCCCGGGCGCGGCGGACAGAGCACGATCGTCCGCGAAACGCCGGCGATTTTGGCGGGCACGGCACTCATCAGCACCGCCGATGCGGCGGCAACGCGGCCCCCGTGCACGTACGCCGCCACCGCGTCCAGCGCGCGATAGCGCAGGCTGTAGCGGGTTCCGTCCTCGTCCACGTAGGCCAGATCGGCCGGGCGCTGCCGTTCGTGAAAGCGCCCGATGCGCTCTTTGGCCAAGTGCAGCGCCTCGGCGATCTCCGGCGGCACGAGCGCTCGCGCGCCGTCATGCATCGGAATCGGCACCCGCAGCTTCGAGAGATCGTAGTTCGCGTCGTCGTAGCGGCGGGTGAAGTCGACCAGCGCGCCGTCGCCGCGAACCCGCACGGCCACGATGATTTCGGCCACCGAGCTCACCAGCTCGGGCGAGGGTGCCCAGCCGTCGCGGCGCATCCCCACCGCTCGCGCCCGTTCGGCGCACGGGATGACGCTAAGCGTCATTCCTCACGTTCCCGCGCCCAAAGATGCGCTCGAGCTCGCTGCGAAGCTGATGATCGGCGGCGATCGTGCGCGCGAGCCGCTGCGTTTTTCCGCGCGCGTGCATCACGACCGGCACCTGGCCCGGCCACTCGTCGACGAGCGCCGCCAACCGATCGATCTGGTCGCGCGAACCGACGTGCACGTGCCATTCGCGCACGTCCAACGGGGGCAGCGTCACGCGCGCGGGCATCTCGAACGGCGCCACGTCGTTGGCGCTGACCGAAAGATCCACCGGCCCTTCCTCTCCCGGCGCCGCGCCCGGACGCTCGCGCAGCCGCAGCCGTCCTTTGACGACCAGAATCTCGTCCTCGACGAACATGTTCTGAACCGCCGGATACAACTTCGAGAACACGATGACGTCGCACGATCCGCTCGTGTCTTCGAGCTGCGCGATCAGCATTTGCTGACCGGCCTTGGTGAGCGTGCGCCGCACCGAGGTCACCATGCCCGCGACGGTGACGAACCCGTCGTCTTCCACCTCGCGCAGATCCTTGACCGGCATCGCGCCCGTGCGGGCCAGGGCATCGGCCAGACCCGCGAGCGGGTGACCCGAAACGAAGATGCCGAGCGTTTCTTTCTCCCACGCAAGCGTCTCGCGCGGGCTCGGCGCCGGAAGCGGCGGCAGGACCGGAACCAGCGCGGGCGCGTGCTCGGCGGCATCACCGAAAAGCGAAAATTGACCGAGTTCCTTCTCGCGCGTTGCATGGGCCGCGAGATCGAGCGCGCCGTCGAGCGCGCCCAGCTTTTGCGCGCGGTTCCCCGGAAGCGCGTCGAGCGCACCGCATTTGATCAGCGCTTCGAAGACCCGGCGATTCACCTGCTTGGAATCGACGCGTTTGGCCAAATCGAAAAGGTCGGTAAACTTTCCGTCGCGCTCACGCGACTCGATGATGCTGCGCACCGCGCCCTCGCCGACGCCTTTCACCGCGGCCAGCCCGAAGCGAATGTGATCGCCGACGACCGCGAAGTCGGTCAGCGACTCGTTGATGTCGGGCGGCAGCACGGTGATCCCGATCTTCTTCGCCTCTTCGATATACTCGACCAATTTGTCGGTCTTGTCTTTCACCGACGTCATCAGCGCGCACAGATATTGTAGCGGGTGATTCGCCTTGAGGTACGCGGTTTGATAGGTGATCCAGCCGTATGCCGCCGCGTGCGACTTGTTGAAACCGTAGCCGGCGAACGGTTCGATGAACGCGAAGATCTGCTCGGCCAGTTTGTCGTCGACGCCGGACGTGCTCTTTGCGCCCTCGATGAACATTTTGCGATAGACGGGGACCTTGTCTTTTTGCTTCTTCCCCATCACCTTGCGCAGCTCGTCGGCCTCGCTCATCGAAAAGCCCGCGACGTCGCGCGCAATCTGCATGATCTGCTCTTGGTAGCAGGGGACCGAGTAGGTCTCCGCAAGGATCGGCTCGAGCTTCGGATGCAGAGACTTTTGCTTGCTCCGGCCGTGCTTGTTGGCGATATATTGCGGAATCCACTCCATCGGCCCGGGACGATAGAGCGCGACGAGCGCGATGATGTCTTCGAAGCGCGAGGGCTTCAACTCGATGCACACGCGAGTCATGCCCTCGGACTCGACCTGGAACACGCCCATCGTTTCCCCACGGCTGAGCATGTCGTAGGTTTTTTTGTCGTCGTCGCGGATCTTCGCGAGATCGAAAGTGCCGTCGACGGTGCGGCGGATCTCCTCGGCAGCGCGGTTCATCACGGTGAGGTTCCGCAAACCCAAGAAATCCATCTTGAGCAGCCCGATCTTCTCGACCCATTCCATGTCGAATTGCGTGTTCACGCCGCCGTCGTTGAAGCGCACCAGCGGGGCGTACTCGACCAGCGGACCCGCCGAGATCACCACGCCCGCCGCGTGCGTGCCCGCGTTGCGCGCCAGACCCTCGATGTCTTTGGCGGTGTCCAGCAGCTTGCGGATCTGGGGACTCCCGGCGGCGACCATCTTCAGCTCGGGAATTTGCTCGAGCGCCTGCTCGATCGAGAGGCCGCCCGGCCCCGACGGGATCATCTTCGCGACCCGATCGACGTCGGGCAGCGGAACGCCGAGCGCGCGTCCCGCGTCGCGCACCGCCGCACGCGCCGCCATCGTGCCGAACGTCACGATCTGCGCAACGCGATCCTTGCCGTACTTTTCGGTCACGTAGGCGATCACTTCGTCGCGGCGCTCGACGCAAAAATCGGTGTCGATATCCGGCATCGAGATGCGATCCGGATTGAGGAAGCGCTCGAAGAATAGATTGAACTTGAGCGGATCGAGATCGGTGATTTTCAAACAGTAGGACGCCAACGAACCGACGGCTGAACCGCGACCGGGACCGACCGGAATATCGTGATCGCGCGCGTATTTGATGAAATCCCAGACGATCAGAAAGTACGACGCGAAGCCCATCGTGTTGATGACGTCGAGTTCGTAATCCAAGCGTTCGCGCAATGCTTCGTCGGTCGCGGCGCGCTGCGCGCCGTAGCGATCGGCCAAGCCCGCCTCGCAAATTTCGCGCAAGTACGATTCCGCGGTGCGCTCTGGCTGTGCCGGCTCCTCCGGCACCGGATACTGCGGCAGGTGGAAGATCTTCTCGGGAATCTTGATGTCGACGCGCCCCGCGATCTTCACCGTATTCTCACACGCCTCGGGAAGATCGCTCCACAGCTCGTACATCTCTTCGGCGGACTTGACGTAGAACTGATCCGAATAGAATTTCATCCGGCTCGTGTCGGAAACCGTTTTTCCGGTACCGATGCAGAGCAGCACGTCGTGCGCGGGCGCATCGCGCTGGTCGAGATAGTGCGAGTCGTTGGTCGCGACGATGGGCACGGAAAGTTCACGCGCGACCTTGACCAGCCCGGTATTGATCGCTTCCTCCTCGGGCATGCCGTGGCGCATGACCTCGATGTAGAAGCGGTCGCCGAAGATGTCGACGTAGGTCTTGGCGTTGCGCAGTGCGGTCGCGTAGTCGTTTTTGAGCAGCGGTGCGGCTACCAGGCCGGACATGCACCCCGAGAGCACGATCAAGCCGTCGTGGTGCTTGGCCAAGAGGTCCAAGTCGATTCGGGGCTTGTAGTAGTACCCTTCCAGAAAGCCTTTGGAGATCAAGGCGGTGAGATTCCGGTACCCGATCAGGTCGGCCGCCAGAAGCGTGACGTGAGCCTCCTCCCGGACGGTCCGGTCGAAACGTCCCCGGGGGGCGATATAGGCTTCGCAGCCGATTATGGGGGTCAAGCTGGTGTCCCGGGCGGCGTAGTAGAATTCCATCGCCCCATACATCACGCCGTGGTCCGTAAGGGCGACGGCGGGCGCCCCGTCCTCGGCGGTCCTCCGGCAGAGCCGGTCGACCCGGCAAGCCCCGTCCAGCAACGAATACTCGGAGTGAACGTGAAGATGTACGAACTGTCTCAAGTCTTACAAGCCTGACCTAAAGAATACTCGAAAGCTAGACGTTACCTTAAACGATGGGCGCCAACCTGTCCGCCGGCTCCGCAGAAGCCGTCGAACTCCTCCAAGAGATCGAACGGCTGCGCGGTCGCATTGCCATTTTGGAAGCCGAACGGGACGAATACGCACAACAGAACGCCGAACTCTTCGTTCTGCAACAGGTCTTTTCCACCATCAACTCCACGCTCGAGATCAACGACATCCTCTCGATGGTTCTGCGCGGTGTGGTCGAAGCCCTGAAATTCAAGCGTGTCGTGCTCTTCGACGTGATCGACGACGACGCCATCGTTCGCCGCCTCGAATGCGACGAAAACGGCACGGTCAATCACGCGCTCGACCCCCGCGGTTTTCGCGCCGACTCGACGCTGGCCGACGTTTCGCAAGGAAAGCTGCAGCTCGCCTACGGCACCGCCGATGACGACGATGCACCGCTCGAGGATTCGCGCGGTTCATACTGCATCGCGCCGCTGGTTGCACGCGACGTCGTGCGGGGCATGCTCTACGCCGACGATCCGCCCGGCAACGAGATCACCGAAAACCAACTGCGAGTTCTGCTCGACTTCGCCTCGCAGGCGGCTATCGCCGTCGAGAACGCGCGTCTCTACGAGGAGACGCGCCGGCTGCTGGAAGAGACTCAGCGCCTTGCCAATACCGATTCGCTGACCGGCATTCCCAACCGGCGCGCGCTCACCGAGCTGCTCGAGCGCGAGCTCCACACCTCCGAGCGCTACGACACGCCGTTCGCGTTCGTGATCTGCGACCTCGACGACCTGAAAAAGATCAACGACTCGGGCGGTCATTCGCTGGGCGATCTTGCCCTCAAGCGCTTTGCCCAGGTCCTCAAAAAGAACGCCCGCAAAGGCGATATCATCGCCCGGTATGCGGGCGATGAGTTCGTGCTGATCATGGCCCAGAGCGATCGCGACCAGACGGGCCGCGGCGTGGAGCGGATCATGTCGGCCCTCCGCCGCAACGGCCTGGCCACCTCGATCGGCGTCGCGATGTTTCCCAACGACGGCATCGACGGTCAGACGCTCTTTTTCGCTGCCGACGAAGCCCTCTACCAGGCCAAGCAGGCTGGAAAGAACCAGTTCCGCTTCTATAACCGGAACAAAGGCGAGGGCGGCCAGGCGGACGCCAGCGCCTAGGGCGGGGCGCCTCGTGCGGCTTCCCCTCGATAATAGTCGTGGCTGCAGCCCAAAAAGCGGATAGTATAAAGAAGCAATGATCAAGCACGACGTCGTCGTCATCGGCGGCGGCCTCGCCGGCATGCGCGCTGCGGTGGAAGCCGCGGAGGGCGGAGCCGACGTCGCCATCGTCTCAAAAATGCATCCCGTCCGCTCGCACTCGGGGGCTGCCCAAGGCGGCATCAACGCCGCCCTTGGAAATCGCGAAGATGATTCCCCCGATGCCCACACCTTCGACACCGTCAAAGGCTCCGATTATCTGGGCGATCAAGACGCCATCGCCGCGATGTGCGAGGACGCGCCCAATCAAATCATTTGGCTCGAGCACCGCGGCTGCATCTTCTCGCGCCTTCCCGACGGCCGCATCGCCCAGCGCCCGTTCGGCGGCGCCGGCTCTCCGCGTACGTGCTACTCGGCCGACGTGACGGGCCTGGTGATCCTGCACACGTTGTGGGAACAGCTCGAGCGTTTCGGCGTGAAGGTCTACGAAGAATATTTCTGCACCGCGCTCGCGATCGACGGCGGCGTCGGCACCGGCGTGATCGCCTATAACATGCGCAACGGCGATCTCGAGCATATCGTCGCGAAGGCCACGATTTTCGCGACCGGCGGCGCCGGCCGCATGTTCTTGAAGACGACCAACGGCTACGCCTCGACGGCGGACGGCATGGGCATCTGCTACAAAGCCGGCATCCCGCTGATGGACATGGAATTCATGCAATTCCATCCGACGACGCTCAAAGAGAACGGCGTGCTGATGACCGAAGGCGCGCGCGGCGAGGGCGCCTATCTGCTCAACGCGCAGGGCGAACGCTTCATGTTCAAGTACGCGCCGAACAAAGGGGAACTCGCCTCGCGCGACGTGGTATCACGTGCCGAGTGGACCGAGATCCTGGAGGGACGCGGCATCGACGGCTGCGTGCTGCTCGACATGCGCCACCTCGGCCGCGAGAAAATTCTCGAACGTCTCCCCCAGATTCGCGAGCTCGCGCTCGACGCGACCGGCAAGGACGCCGTGAACGAACCGATTCCGATTCTCCCCGGCGCCCACTACTTCATGGGCGGCATCGAGACCGACAAATTCGGCGCGACGCGCGTCCCCGGCGTGTACGCCGCCGGCGAGTGCGCGTGCGTGAGCGTCCACGGCGCGAACCGGCTGGGCGGCAATTCGCTGCTCGAAACGATCGTCTTCGGCTCGCGTTCCGCCAAGCACGCCGTCGACTACATCAAGAAGGTCGGCGACGGGAAGCCCTCGGACCGCACGCTGCGGGCCGAGCAAGATCGCGTGGCCGCGCTCCTGGGGAGCAAGGGCGGCACGCGCGCGCCGAAACTGCGCCGCGCGATGAACGAGACGATGAGCGAAAACGCGTTCATCTTCCGCGACGAGAAGGGTCTGGCCAAGGCGGTCCAAGACATGGATCGCGTGCGCAAAGAATTCGATGCCGGCGTCTACGTAATGGACAAATCCAAAACGTTCAACACCGACCTCGTCTCGACGTTCGAAACCGACTTCCTGATCGACGCCGCGTATGCGCTGGCGAAGGGTGCGTTCGAACGCAAAGAATCACGCGGCGCCCAGGCACGCACCGATTATCCTGAGCGCGACGATGCGAACTGGATGAAACACACGCTGGCGTGGCGGCAACCGGACGGCTCGCCGCGGCTGGACTATTCGCGCGGCGTCACCATCACCAAGTTCGCTCCCGAAGTGAGAACGTATTAGTCATGGCTAAGGTAAAGCTCGATCTCTTTCGCTTCGACGAGGCCGTCGACACGGTTCCCCACCGCGATCTCGTCGAGGTCGAGGTTCCGGAAACCACGACCGTGCTCGACGCGCTCGAAACCGCCAAGGCGGAGGTCGACGGATCGATCAGCTTCCGCCGCTCGTGCCGTTCCGCGATCTGCGGCTCGTGCTCGATGAACATCAACGGCATCACCGGGCTTGCCTGCAAGACCAACTGCAAGGACGTGATCAAGGCCGACGGGACGATTTCGGTCGACCCGATGCCGAATTTCCAGCCGATGAAGGACATGGTCGTGCATATGGACCCGTTCTGGGACAAGTACGCACGGCTAAAACCGTACTTGCAGCCGGCCGATCGCGACGAAGATCATCCGCGCGAGCGCCGCGTCTCGCCCGACGACATGAAAAAACTGGTCGCCGTCGCCAACTGCATCATGTGCGCGACGTGTTACGCGCTGTGTCCGGTGGTCAGCGTCGACCCCGCCTTTGCCGGACCGGCCGCAATCGCCTACGCCTACCGCTTCATCGAAGACGTCCGCGATGCCAAGCGTGCCGATCGCATCGCGCAGATTTCTGAAGATTATCTTTGGCTCTGCGCGCACTGCTACGCGTGCTCGTACTGCCCCAAACACGTCGATCCGAACGATCGCATCATCGACGTCAAACGCGCCTCGATCAAGGACCGCGTGCTGATGAACGAGAGCGGCCCCCGCCACGCGCTCGTCGTCTCCAAGACGATCAAGCAAACCGGCATGCTGGCCGAGACCGAGGTGATCCTCGGCACCGTCGGGCGCTTCAACGTCCGCGGTCTGCTCAAAGTCACGCCGTTGGCGCTGCGAATGGTCGCGCGCGGCAAGCTGACGCCGGTCGAGATGGCGGTTGGGGGAACCGCTCCCATGTTGGGCGTTCCTTCGATCAAGCCGATTCCGAAAGTCGACGAAGTCCGTACTATTTTCGAGTCCTTGGAGGTTCCGGTTAGCTGATGTCTGCAACGCTATTGCCCGAAGAAAAGGCGATCGACTCGCACAAGGCCTCGCGTTCGCGTGAAACGCGCCGCTACGGATTCTTCCCAGGATGCGTGGCCAAAGAGTCGTGCAAAGAACTCTTCAACTCGACGATGCTGCTGGCGGACAAACTCGGCATCGAATTGGTCGAGCTCACCGCGGCATCGTGCTGCGGCGCCTCCGTCGTCAACGACGTCAACCGCGACGTCGCGCGCGTGCTCAACGCGCGCACCTACGCTCAGGCCGAGGCGCTCGGCCTCGACGACGTGATCACGATCTGCTCCACCTGCACCGGCCACATGCGCGCCGCCAACAAGGAACTGCTCGAGAGCGAAGAGCGCATGGCACAGGCCAACGCGATTCTCGGCAAGTTCGGCGCCAAATACCAGGGCAACGTGATGGTGCGCCATCTGCTCTGGCTGCTGATCGACGACATCGGCCTCGATTGCCTTCGCGAAATGGTCGTGCGTCCGCTCAACGGGCTCAAAGTGGCGCCCTTCTACGGCTGCCACATCATCCGGCCCGAGAGCGTGAACGGCTGGGAGTCGGCGCGCAATCCGCACTCGCTCGAGGACGTGATCGCGGCGATCGGCGGCGAGCCGGTCGACTACGCCGGCAAGACGCGCTGCTGCGGCTTCCACATTCAGCTCGAGAAAGAGGGCACCGCCGCCGACATGGTCGGTCAAAACATGCGCATTGCCAAGGACCATGGCGCAGAAGCCGTGATCACGCCGTGCCCGCTCTGCCATTTGGCGCTCGATGGATATCAGCAAGATTCGGCGGCACGCTGGGGCCGGACCGATCTGCCGACGTTTCATCTCCCGCAGTTGGTCGCGTTTGCGCTCGGCGTGCCGGCGGAGAAGCTCGGGCTCAACAAACACCTGATCGATCCGCGAGCGATCATGGTGGAACGCGAGCTGATCAGCTAGCGAATCAATTTGAGCCGGCGGTCGGCGAAAACGCGGACGTGCGACTCGTAGTTGCGCTCCATCCCGTGCTCGCTGTGCACGCGCGTGCGCACGATGTAGTCGACGCTTCCGTCGGGGTGCCGCGTGCTCGCGCTGAAGTGCATGAGGTGACGCCCGGTGCGCTGCACCAGCCGCCCGTGCTTGCACAGCAAAATTCCGATCGCGTGCTCGAGATTGAGCGACGGATGCACGGGCGGCTGGGCCGGGGCGGCGGACTGCTTCGAAAACCAGGTACTCACGTTAGTATTATCGGATGCGTACGGTGACCAGCGGTTTCGAGCCGGTAAAGATCGCCCGGCCTTAACGTAGATTTGATCGACACGAGAACGGTACCGGGCTCCGGCAGGCCAATGAGGAAGCGGCAATGTCATGGTTCAAGGGTAAGGCTTCATCCAAACCGGCGAGCGTCGACGAGCCCAAGCCGAGGCCGGCCCACGCCCACCACGAACCGCACGTTTCCCGCGAGATGCACGAGCGCCTCGCCCACTTTTTGGTAACCCACAAGCGCCTCGAACTCCGGAACGGACATCCCCTCATGCACGTGATCGGGGTTTCGCACAATCACCACGACGGTAGCATCGACTACGCGGTGCGTTCGCGGATACGCGGGATCGACGGGAAGGACCACCGCTTCGATTCGCAGATCCGCATCTACGCGACCGGTCACCTACGCCTGCTTCGATAGAACCAATTCCCGGATCGCTGCATTCGCCGCCAGCGCGGCGGCGCGGCGCGCCTCGTTGGGATCGTCGCGCACCGGCACCACCGCGCGCATCGTGGCGTTCGCTTCAAAGAAGAGCACGTTCCCCCGCGCGTCGAGCCCGAAGTCGATGCCGAAGTACTCGAGACCGATTCGCTGCGCCGCGGTTTCGATCGCGCGCATCGCGCGCTCGCCGATCGCGGTCCGCATGTTACGCAGAAACGCTTCTTCTTCTGCGACGGCCTCGGGCGTGCGCGCCAGATCCGCCGAAAAATAGTGCACCTTCCAGTGCGTCGACCTCGCAAGATGCACCGGATAGAGCCGGCCGCCGATCGAGAGCACACGATATTTGCGGTAAGCTCCGTCGGCGCCGCGCGCGTCGAGCAGCTCGATCGTCAGGAGGCGTTCGCCCGGGAGGGCCGCCGCAACAGATTCCAGTTCGCTCCGATCGCGCGCGAGTTCGAAGAATTCGCCGGCATGATATCCCGGCGCTCGCACCAGCACCGGATACCGTTCGACCCGCGCGAGCTCGTCGCGTCCGACGGCCTCGATATGGGGCACGATCAGACCGTCGATGTTGCGCAGGCGCTGCGCGACCTGCACGCGCCCGGTTTCGCGCACCAGTTCCGGCGGATTGATCGCCGTCGCGCCGTGCGCCTGCAGCAACGCGTGCGCGGAGAGGAGCGAGCCTTCACAAAGATCCGCATCGCCGATCCCGTTGAAGATCACGTCGTGCGGCGGCAGCGGCAAGTCGGCTTCGTAGTAGTCGGTGAAGAGTTTGACCACCATGAAGGTGCGATCGTCGAACGGAACGTCGGTCGGTACGTTCCCGCGATACGCCGAGCAGAGGAGCAAGACCGAGACCGGCGCTCCTGCGCCGCGAAACGCGCTCACGACAACCGGCATCGCCGCAAATCCCGCCTGCCGGTGTTCTTCTGCCGCCTCATGTTCGCCAAGCCGTCCGAGGACGTGACTGAGCCCTTGATGCGCGGGTGAAAAAGCAGGGTCGAGCGCGATCGCGCGCTCGTAGAGCTGCCGTGCCTCGGGCAAATCGCCCGATTCCAGCAATGCGTTGCCGAGGTTTGCCAGCGAGCGAAGGTCGCTCGGATCGTGCTTGAGGGCTTCGGCGTACGTCAGGCGCGCAGCGCTGCGATAGCCGGCGTTGTACAGCAGCGTCCCCAGATTCCCGAGCGCGGCGACGTGGGATCCGTTGCGCTTGATCACTTCGATGTAGGCGTCGCGCGCCTCGTCGTTGCGCCCGAGCTGATCGAGGATGCAGGCGCGCGCAAAGAGCAGCTCCGGATTGCCGGGATTTTGCTGGAGCCGTTCGTCGATATCGCGCAGATCGCGCATATTCGCGAATGAGGGAAGCACAGCGAAAGGGTGGTGCGCGCGGATCGCCAAGGCTTCCTTCCCGCCCGACGGAGGAGCCCGGCCATGCAGCTCGAGCCATACATCCTTTTCCACGGGACCGGGTTGTTCGGTCAATTGACCGACCGGTTCGGCATCCAATGGATGGTCTCGGCGAACGAGTGAGCACGCTCGTCCACCCGGCGACGCCAACCGAAATTGACCGGTCGCTGAGCGAACTTCGCGAAGGCGCAAAGCGGTGGGTCGCGTTGCGCGTCTCGGCCAAAGCCGATCTCCTCGAGCGGGTTCGTGAGTCCGTCTATGGTCAGGCGGCGCGTTGGGCGCAAGCCGGCGCACAGGCAAAGGGCATCGCGAATACGCCCCTCGCGGGCGAAGAATGGGTGAGCGGACCCTGGGCGGTGCTCTATGCGCTCAACCGCTACATTCGCACCCTGCGTGCGATCGCGCGTGACGGATCACCGTACGTTCCCGCCGGCCGCGTGCATGAGCGGCCCGATGGTCGTCTCGCTGTCGACGTCTTCCCGAACGGCCTCTACGACTACGTGCTGCTCTCGGGAGTTCACGCACAGGTCTGGATGCAGCCGGGCGTGACGCGCGAGAATCTCGCGTCCACGGCAGCCGTGTGGTACAAGCAATCCGCGCCGCAGCCCCGCGTCGCGCTGGTGCTCGGCGCCGGCAACATCTCCGCGATTGCGCCGCTCGACGTGCTGTACAAATTGATCGCCGACGGCGCAGTTTGCATCCTCAAGATGAACCCGATCAATGACTATCTCGGGCCGGTCTTCGAGGACGCGCTGCGCCCACTCGTCGAAGGCGGGTTTTTGCGATTCGCATACGGTGACGCCGAGGTCGGCAAGTTGCTCACCTCGCATCCGCTCGTCGACGAGATTCACGTCACCGGCAGCGATCGCACGTTCAATGCGATCGTCGCGGGCGGCGCGAACAAACCGATCACCGCCGAACTGGGCAACGTCAGCCCGACGATCGTCGTGCCCGGGCCGTGGAGCGCGGCCGACTTTCGTTTTCAAGCCGAGCAAATCGTCACCCAGAAGCTCCACAACGACGGGTTCAACTGCATCGCCGCACAGGTGCTCGTGCTGCCGCGCGATTGGGACGGCACGCCGCGTCTGATAACGCAGATCGAAGCAGTGATGCGCGATGCGTTCGATCGTCCGGCCTATTATCCGGGCGCGGCCGATCGCTGCCTGCGCTTAGCCGCGGGACACGACGCCGAGCCCTACGGGCGCAGCGGCGAAGGCTTCACGCCGCGCACGCTGGTTCGGATAGGCGATGCCGGCGCAGCCGATCCGAATTTCGAGATCGAGGCGTTCGCGAGCGTGCTCGCCGTCACGACCCTGCCCGGCGATACGGCGGCGTTCTTGCGCGATGCCGTCTCATTTGCCAACGACCGGCTATGGGGAACGCTGGGCGCCAATCTGGTGGTGCATCCGAAGACCCTGCACGAGCACGCAGGTGATCTGGATGCCGCGGTGGCGGGTCTTCGCTATGGCTGCGTAGCGGTCAACGCTTGGACCGGCGTGGGCTTCCTGCTCACCGAGACGACGTGGGGTGCCTATCCCGGCCATACGATGAGCGACGTGGGCAGCGGCATCGGCGTCGTGCACAACGCGTACCTCTTCGACCGCGCCGAGAAGAGCGTCGTCTGGGCACCCTTTGCACCGTTCCCGCGCAGCTTTGCCGGCTATGGTGGAACGCTGATGCCCAAGCCGCCGTGGTTCATTAGCAATCGGCTCGCCGATAAGATCGGCGAAGCGCTGGTCGATTTCGAGATGCGTCAGACGCCGCTGAACGCAGCCAAAGTCGCGATGCTCGCTATGCGCGCTTAGGAGGCGTCGAGTCGACCAAGTAGCTCACGCGACGCGGAATCGTCCCACATTAATCCGTGTCGCGATCGATTTCCGTTGCGAGCTCGTCGCGCAGCTCGCGCTTCTTGCGTTTGCGGTTGTAGCGGGTGAGCGTTTCGTGCGCCCCGGCCGGACGCAGATTCGTCGGCGGCCACAACCGCGGCACGAGTTTCATCTTCCGCCGCTTCTTCTTACGCATGACGCTCATAGCGTAACAGATCGCGCTTGTACGCGCGAACGACCCGGTCGAACCGCATGCCCAAGCGATACGCTAACGCGATCGACGCCGCGTTGTCGGGGTTGATCAGCGCGTAAACGGCGGACAGCTGCCGAGAGCGCAGGCAATACTCGATAACCGCCGATGCGGCCTCCTGGGCGTACCCCTGGCGCCACACTGCCGAGTCGAAGACCCAAGCGATCTCGACGTAGCCTTCGGGCATCTTGCGCGGGCCGCAGCGTCCGATCAGCGCGCCGTCGCTCTTGCGCACGACAGGCCAGCATGAAAACCCGTCGCGCTCTTGCAAACCCGTCTCTCGCGCAATCCACGCCTGCACCTGTTCCATCGTGGGCTTCTGTGTGATCAGATAACGCGCGACTTCAGGCTTCTGCGCGATCGCATAAAGTGCCGGTGCATCGCCCGGCATCCAGGTGCGCAGGATCAACCGCTCGGTCTCGATATAGCTCACTGACCGATGGCGCCCGCACTCCGCAACATCCGCAGCACGCGCTCGACCGGGAGTCCGTATACGGTCGCGCCGCCGCGACCGGTCATCGTCTTTGCCTCGAAAAGCGCGTCGTAGATCGCCGCCTGCGTCGCCTCGGCGGTCGCGCTGTAAAGCGCGTTGAGCACGTCGTCGTCTTCGACGATGCGCTTCACCGGTGCGCTGACCTCGAAATTGCCGGTGCGTTGAAACACCTCGGTCGTCGAAAAACCGACGAACAGATCGCCGCTTCCGACATCTGAGGTCAGGCCCGTCCGCCCCATGCCCAGGCCCGCTCGCAACAAGAGCGCGCGGATTTCGCGGCTGTCCAGCGGCGCATCGGTCGCGACGACGATGATGATGCTGCCGCTCGCCGCCCGCCCGTGCAGCGAGGCCGCCGAGACGCGTTTGGGATAGACCGTCCGGTATTCGCTCTTGAGCCGCTCGCCGACCGGAACGCCGACGATCGTGAGCGCATCGCGCAAACTGCCGGTGTTGTCGTTCACCAGCACGCCGACGCGATAGCCGCCCAGACTCGCCGGCAGCACGCGCGATGCCGAGCCGATGCCCGCCTTGAAGCCGAAGGCCCGCATCCCCGTTCCCGCGCCGACGCTGCCGCGCGCGAACTGGCCCGGCACGGCGGCGTCGAGCAGCGCCCGGACGTCGCCGGGCCCGACCGGACGCCGCTGAATGTCGGTAAGCAACTGGTCGTCGCACTCCGCCACGACCGGCAGCGGGACGTCGTCCGTGATCCCGACCTGCGGGTGGTGCTCGATCACCCAATCCACGACGCCGTCGTCGGCCCGGCCGATATCCAGGGTGTCGGTGAGCACGATCGGTTCCTCGAGATAACCGGCGGCCTCGATCCAGTGCGTTCCGGTCATTTCGCCGTTCCCGTTGAAGCTCAGGAACGCTGCGGCCACCTTGCGGTCCCACGGATCGGCGTTGGGGAGAACGGCCGTCGCCCCCGTCCGGATGTCCTGGCCCCGGATCAGCGTGAGATTGGCAACCCGGACGCCTGCGACATCAGTTATCGCGTCCAGCGGCCCGGAGGGGAAGAATCCAAAGTGGAAGGGCAAAACGGCTACGGCGCGGCCCCCGCAGGCCAAGGCAACGATGATCGAGCCCGCGGCGATAGAAGCGCATAGCACTAGGGGAAAACGCTTTGGCATGGCCCTCTCCTTTGAACTCCGTGCAGGCGCGGCCTGCGCACCTCAAAAAGTAGGTTAAATGCTTACCGTTCCGGACAAACTCAAAGCCGCCAATCTGTGGGAGAATCTCACCCCGCCGCAGCTCATCGAACACGCGCTGCGCCGCGGCGAAGGCGTGCTGGGCCGCGATGGGCAGTTCATCGTCGATACGCGCCCGCACACCGGACGCTCCCCGAAAGACAAGGCGTTCGTCAAAGAGCCCTCGAGCGAAAGACATATCGATTGGGGCGACACCAACCGTCCGATCGACGCCGGCGTCTTCGACGCCTTGCTCGACAAGGTCGAAGCGTATTTCTCCGAGCGCGACGTCTACGCGCTGGATTGCTACGTCGGAGCGGACGAGCGCTACCGCGTGCCGATTCGCGTCTACACCGAGTTCGCGTGGCACAATCTTTTTGCGCATCATATGTTCATTACACCTGAAACGCCCGTGCCCGGATTCGTTCCGGAATTCACGGTGATCGACGCGGCGCAATTTCAGGCCGATCCCGGGCGCGACGGTGTGCCGAGTTCCACTTTCATTTTGGTGAACTTCGCACGGCGCATGATCCTGATCGGCGGCACGAAGTACGCCGGCGAGATCAAGAAATCGATCTTCACCGTGATGAATTATCTCTTGCCGCTCCGTGAGACGCTGCCGATGCACAGCTCGGCGAACGCCGGCGCGAGCGGTGACGTCGCGATCTACTTCGGCCTTTCGGGAACCGGTAAAACGACGCTCTCCTCGGATCCGCACCGGCCGCTGATCGGCGACGACGAGCACGGCTGGTCGAATGACGGCGTGTTCAATTTCGAAGGCGGCTGCTATGCCAAGGTGATTCGCCTCTCGGCTACGGCCGAGCCCGAGATTTGGGCGGCGACCCACCGCTTCTCCACGGTGATCGAAAACGTCGTGTACGACGATCGCACGCGCGAACTCGACGTCGACTCCGAAGCCAAGACCGAGAATACGCGCTCCGCGTATCCGCTCGAATACATTCCGAACATCGTGCCCGGCAGCATGGGCGGCCATCCCAAGACGATCATCATGCTCACCGCCGACGCATTCGGCGTGCTTCCGCCGATCTCCAAACTCAGCCGGGATCAGGCGATGTATCATTTCCTCTCCGGCTACACCGCCAAAGTTGCCGGCACCGAGCGCGGCGTGACTGAACCGACGGCTACGTTCTCGACCTGCTTCGGAGCGCCGTTCATGGTCCATCACCCCACGGTCTACGCGAAATTACTCGGCGAGCGCATCGATCGCCACGAAGTGGACTGCTGGCTCGTGAACACGGGCTGGACGGGCGGCAAGTACGGCGTGGGCAAGCGGATGTCGATCGCGCACACGCGCGCCATGGTCAACGCCGCGATCGAAAAACGCATCCAGGGCGAATTTGAAACCGAGCCGTTCTTCGGTCTGAAGATTCCCAAGAGCGTTCCGGGGATTCCGGCCGAGGTCCTCAACCCGCGCAATGCTTGGCCGGACAAAAACGGATACGACGAGCAGGCGCGCAAACTCGCGCAGCTCTTCTACGACAACTTCAAACGATTCGAAGCACACGCATCCCCGGCGGTTAACGCGGTCGCGATCAAGCCCGCCGCCAAGTGAATCCTCGCGCGCGTGCACGAATTCTACGGGTTCGATCACATCGACTGCCGCGTGCGCTCGCTCGCGGCAGTCGAGGCGTTTTACGACGATTTGATGCCGGAGGTCGGCCTGACCGAAAAGCGCTACGCCTACGTCGATCCTGACGGCGAATGGCACCGCGAATTCGACGCGTACAACGCGATCGAATATTATGAGGCTGCGCACCCCACCAAGCCGCGCCGCTTCTTCGGCGTAATCGAGAACCCGCTTCACCGCAACAACGACACCCGCATCGCGTTTCGCGTCGCCTACGAGCGGCTCGACGAGCTGATCGCCGTGCTGCGCCGCATCGGTGCAGCCGGAATCGAGCTCAGCGAGGAGATGGAAACCTATCCCGCGGTCTTCTTCGAGGACCCGGCCGGAACCAAACTCGAACTGATCGGCCGCGAAGTCTGATCAAAATGCCACGCGGCACGCGCCGCTTGGATCGACCGATACGGTGAGCTGCGCGAAACGGTCGACGTAATAGTCGGCGCGCGAACATGCGCTCGCGGAGCGCCCGCGCAGGATGAAAAGCGCGTCCATTCCGGCGGCGCGCGCGGAATCGACGCCGGAGGATGAATCCTCGACGGCTAGCGCCGATGAAGGTTCGATCGCCAGGCGCTCGGCTGCGAGCCGGTAAGGGTCGGGTGAGGGCTTTCCGTGCAGCACGTCGTCGGCGCTCACCAGCACCGGCGGCACGAGCAGTCCGGCGCGCGTAATCACGGCAGCGGCCGCGCGCCGGGGCATCGACGTCACGATCGCCCAACGCGCCGCTCCAAGTCCCGCCAGCGTCTCGCGCGCTCCGGCGATCGCCGATCCTTCGTCGGAGATCAGCGTCCCGAACAGATCGAAGCAGATCGCCGCGTAGGAAAGCTCCATGGGTAGCGTGCATTCTCCGCGCATGAGCGATACTCTCGCAATTCTCGTGGGCGGTGGTCCCGCACCCGGCATCAACGGCGTCATTGCGTCCGCGACGATCGAAGCGATCAACGCGGGGCTGCGCGTGATCGGTATCTACGACGGCTATCGCGACCTCGTCGACGGCTCGCCGGTAAAGACCACCGTGATGACGATTGACGACGCGACCCGGATTCAAGGCAGCGGCGGTTCGTTCTTGCGCACCTCGCGCACCAACCCGGCCAAGGACGCCGCATCCCTCGATCGCACGGTGCACTCGCTCGACGTGCTCGGCGTGCGCTACTTGATCTGCATCGGGGGCGATGACACGACCTTCGGCGCCGCACGCATCGCCGAGCACACCAAAGGGCGCATCGGCGTCGCGACGGTTCCCAAGACGATCGACAACGATTTGCCCCTTCCCGACAATGCGCCGACGTTCGGATTCGAAACCGCGCGATCGGTCGGGGCGCAGATCATCGAAAGTCTCCTGGAAGACGCGCGCACGACCGTTCGCTGGTACATCGTCGTGAGCATGGGACGCAAATCCGGCGCGCTCGCGCTCGGCATGGCCAACGCGGCCGGCGCAACATTGGCGGTGATCCCGGAAGAGTTTCCCGGTGGTACGCTCGACCTCGAGTCGGTCGTTGACCTGCTGGCCGGCGCGATCGTGAAACGCCGCGCGCAAGGACGCGATTACGGCGTCGCGGTCGTGGCCGAGGGCATCGTCGAGCGTGTTTCCGCCGACACGCTCAAGGCACTGGAAAACGTCGCGCGCGACGCGTACGGCCACGTGCGCCTGGCCGATGTGCCGATCGGCGCATTGCTGCGCGATCGCGTGCGCGAACGCCTTACCCGCCTCGGCATCGAGGCAACCGTGCTCACCAAGGATATCGGTTACGAACTGCGCTGCGCAAAACCGGTGGCCTTCGACATCGACTACACGCGCACGCTCGGATACGGCGCCGTTCGCTACCTGCTGGGCGGCGGCAGCGGCGCATTGATCGCGCTCTCCGGGGGTCGCGTGCAACCGGTCTCGCTGGAGAGTTTGCTCGATCCGGCGACGGGGCGCATCCGCACGCGCCTGGTCGACGTGCACGCCGAGGCGTTCGCCGTCGCGCGCGACTATATGGTGCGCCTGGACAAGCGCGATCTCGAGCCACCCCACGTCGCGCAGCTCGCCGCGCAAACGAATCTCGACGAGCGGGCGTTTGCCGAGCAATTCGGACGAGCTAGCATCCCGATGTGAAGACGGCCAGGGTGTGCGGGCCCGAGGACGACGAGAGCCCGCGAAATTTCTATCGCGGGCTCATCGTGTCTATAATCTGGCGTCGACCTACTTTCGAGGGGCCCTGCGGCCCGACTATCATTGGCGCTGGCGGGCTTAACTGCCGTGTTCGGGATGGGAACGGGTGGGACCCCGCCGCTATGGACGCCAGAAACTTGTTGGGGTTTCCCAAACGACGTGGGTCGTTTGGGGGTCCCAAACTGGATCCCCATCCGCGATGACGAGCCGGAGCTCCAGTCGATCGCGGGTGGGAAATTCGGGTACCCAAACCGCGCTAGCGGTTTGGGCCCAAAGCTGTACAGAGAAGAACTTCCAGGTGCCAACTATGAAGGCGTAAGCGTAGTTAAAAATATCCGAGCGATTAGTACCGGTCAGCTTCACACCTTACGGTGCTTCCACCCCCGGCCTATCAACGTGGTGGTCTACCACGACTCTTCACCCTTACGGGATTGAAGTCTCATCTTGGGGTCAGTTTCACGCTTATATGCTTTCAGCGTTTATCTGATCCGAACATAGCTACCCGGCTATGCCCCTGGCGGGACAACCGGTTCACCAGCGGTTCGTTCGACTCGGTCCTCTCGTACTAGAGTCCACGCCCCTCAAACTTCCTACGCCCACAGCGGATAGGGACCGAACTGTCTCACGACGTTCTGAACCCAGATCGCGTACCGCTTTAATGGGCGAACAGCCCAACCCTTGGGACCTACTTCAGCCCCAGGATGCGACGAGCCGACATCGAGGTGCCAAACCGGGCCGTCGATGTGGACTCTTGGGCCCGATAAGCCTGTTATCCCCGGAGTACCTTTTGTCCGTTGAGCGACGGCGCTTCCACTTGCTACCGCCGGATCACTAAGGCCTGCTTTCGCACCTGCTCGACCTGTCGGTCTCGCAGTCAAGCTCCCTTGCTGCCTTTACACTCTACGCACGATTTCCGACCGTGCTGAGGGAACCTTTGCGCGCCTCCGTTACATTTTGGGAGGCGACCGCCCCAGTCAAACTACCCACCTGTCACTGTCCGGTGCCCCGATTCAGGGCGCACCGTTAGAGATCCAATACACCAAGGGTGGTATCTCAAGGTTGGCTCCACGCCAGCCGCAGCCGACGCTTCCAAGCCTCCCACCTATCCTGAGCGAAATGGATCGAACCCCAATACCAAGTTGTAGTAAAGGTTCACGGGGTCTTTCCGTCTAGCCGCGGGTACTCGGCATCTTCACCGAGACTGCAATTTCACCGAGCCCCTCGTTGAGACAGCGTTCAAGTCGTTACGCCATTCGTGCAGGTCGGAACTTACCCGACAAGGAATTTCGCT
>DATJTX010000002.1 GCA_035502855.1 Candidatus Baltobacteraceae bacterium | reverse complement strand
AATACTGCCCGGCGAACCACAGCGTTCGCGGATCGGTCGCGTATGAGTAAACAGCATTCGGACCTACGAACGCGTCACCGATGGATTGTGCGCATGCGACGCCGCCCGTGACGGGATCGTTGCCACTGCTCAAGATCGAATACGTCGATCCCGCAGAGGCTACTTGGGCGTATGCATTTCCAGCCCGTACATTTTCGAGCAGCCACTCGTCTACGCTCGATCCGGCGAGCGAATTTTGCGCGCGTTCGTACTGCCACGCGATCAGGCACGGCATCTCGCTCGTGGCGTTGAGCGTTGCCAGGCGATAATCGCCGTTGGTCTCCCACGCCGGCGCGGTGTAGCCCGACGGCACCGTCGGCAGCGTCGGCGCGACGAGTGTTTGATTGCCGCCGGTGAGCGTGACGTTGTCGTGCACGGTGGCTTGGATCGGCGCACCGGGTACCGGCGAAGGCGTTGGACACGTGCCGGCGCAGCTGCTCGGCGGCGTCGTGTATCCCGGCGGCACGGTCGCAACCGCGTCCGCACCGATGATCAGCAGATAATGTCCGTTGGGTGCGCCGTTGAGCACGAAAGTGCCGTTCGACGCGGTCGTTGCTTGCGGTGAGGGCAACGGCGTCGGGCAGCCGTCGTTCTGCGGCGTGATCGACGTCGCCGGCGACGGTGTCGCGCCGCACGGCGACCACGGCATCAGCTTCACGTTCACGCCGGCGAGCGGCGAACCGGTACCGTCGTCGACGACGGTGCCGCTGGCGGTCGTCATCGAGGGCGCCACGGTGGGCGCGGGATTGCTCGTGGCCGGCGCCGAGCCGCTGCCACCACCGCCGCCACCGCACGCGGTGCATGCGAAACAGCAAAGCATCGTGCCTGCGATCAAACGCAAGAAACGCCCACACCCCATAACGCGGGGTTACTTCAGTAGATTGGTGACCCAGGTCCTCCCGGCGCGACCGAGCCGTCGTCGGGTGCGAAGATCAGATTCAGCGGCAGGCTCGAGCCGGCTTCGGGCATCGTCACGATCGTGACGCGCACGAAGCCCTTCGCGGGCACGACGTATTCGCGAATCTTGTAGCGCGTGAAGGCTTTGACTTGGTGTGACTGCACCAGCGTGCCGTCGATGAGATAGGTGCCGGTTGCGCTGCCGCCGCGCGGCTCTTCGTAGATCGCGATCGCTTGCGGCGTAGGCAGTGGGTTCTGCACGTTCACCACAAACGACTCGAGCACGCCGTAATCGCCCGAGAGGGCCTCGCCCTGCATCGAGTTCGGTAGCGGAATCTGCCCGATCGGCATGTCGAGATAGGGATCGTTGACGTTCCACTCGGTTGCGAAGTGAAATTCGGGAATCGTGTAGATGCCGCGCGCGTGCCGCACGGTGCTGGTGAGTAATTTACCGGTGGTCAGCGCGGTCTCGGGATCGTCGCTTGCGTCCTGCGCGACGAGCGTGAGGTGCACGGTGCTGCCTTCCAGCACGCGCAGCTGCAGGAGATTGGTCACGATCTGTCCGGCCGGCATCTCTTGCGTCGCGATCACTTCGGTCGCGTTGCCGGGAATCTGCAGCAAACGCCCCTGATTCTGCACGACGTCGACGAGAAAATCTTTGGTCGCGGCGTGACCGGCTTCCATCTCGTATTTGGCCGAACCGCGCCCGCTGATGTATTGCACGGTCGCCGGTTCCACGGATTCGTTCTGCGCCACGAGCACGATGCGGCGATCGGGCTGTCCGGGCGGATTGTAGTGGTAGTACAAGAAGCGCGAGGGCACTTCGCGTTTGAGATCGGCTTCGAAGAGAATGCCGTTCTCGGTCAGCTTCTCGGGAAAGTCGCTCACCATCAAGATGTCGGGCGAGATGCGCGGCACGGCGACGTTCTGCAGCGTCACCGGCACGGTGCCGCTGACGGCGAAGTAGTTGAGGCCTTGCAGCAGCACCGGCACGTCGACGGTGACCGTGGTGTCTTGGGCGAGATCGCTCGTGAGGCCGACGTCGCCCGGTGCGACGATCGCTTGCGCGCCGGGCCGCAGCATCGTGAATTTCAAAATCTGCCGTACGACGAGGCTCTGTAAGAAGTCGCGGCCGGCGGGATCGCCGGTGACGCGCACCGTGAACGGCTGCGGCAGCGCGCCCGCCTGATAGGCGACGCGGACGCCGACCGATGCGCTCACCCCACGCGTATCGGTGATCGTGATCGTTCCCGCGCCGGGCGCGGTGCCGGTGAGCGTGATCGTGCGCGCGTCTTGATCGATCGTCATCGTGTAGAAGGTGCTGGTCGCCGGCGTCACCGTGAGGTTGCCGAGCGAGCCGTTGACGGTCAACGTCTGCGTGCTGCCGACCGGAATGTACGCGACGTTCGGCGAGACGGTGATCGGCGGCGGCGTCGGCGTGGGTGTGAGCGTCGGCGTGGGCGTTGGTGACTGCGGTGACCCCGAGGGCGCCGGCGATTCGGACGCTTCCGGCGATTCCGAGGGCGACGGCGAGAGCAGCGGTTGCGCGAAGGGTGTGGGCGTTACGCCCGGCGCCGGCGTGGATTGCGCGCGGACGGAAACAGCGCCGCATAGCGCGGCGCCGTACAGGAGCGCGACGATCGCAATTCGTTCAAAACGCAAGGTCAGGCGATTTTCGCCGTCTCGACCCGAGATACCGCCGATGCGAGAAGCGTCTTATATCCCACGTTGGGGAAGAGCACGGTAACGAGGTCCTTTTCGGCGCGCTCGATCGTGCCGATGCCGAACTTCGCGTGCTTTACTACGTCGGCGATCTTGTAGGCCCCCGTCGACGCGGCGGTGACGCCGGCGCTCGCCGGTGCGCTCAGCGCGCGCGCCGCGCTGCGCAAGCAGTTGTCGCACTTGCCGCAGTTGACCGTCTCGAAGTCTTCGCCAAAGTAGTTGAGGATGAAACGCCGGCGGCACGAGGTATTCTCCGCGTACTGCAACATCATCGCGAGCTTCGATTGATCGTAGGATTTCTTCGTCTCGTAGTTGGCGAGGCTCAGCACCAGATCGCGATTCTTGCGCACCGCCTCGGTGAGCCCGTAGGCCGACTTGCCGCTGGCTTCGATGTAGCCCGACTTCTTGAGCAGCGCGAGAATCACTTTGAGCTTGGTGAGCGGCAACTGCAAGATCTTGCGCAGGTCGGTCATCGAGACGCCGTCGGCCTGACCGCCGAAGACTTCGATCGTGCCGAAGACGCGCTGCACTTCTTCGATGTCGGGATACTTGCCGGTGAGGAAGTAGTTCTGCACGCGCGTGTCGCTCATGCGGTAAATCAGAATGCAGCGCGAGAGTAGGCCGTCGCGGCCGGCGCGTCCGGCTTCTTGCGTGTAGGCTTCGAGCGAACCCGGCAGATCGTAGTGCACCACGAAGCGGATGTTCGGCTTGTCGATGCCCAGACCAAAGGCATTGGTCGCAACCACGGCGCGAATCGTCTCGTTCATGAAGCACTCGTGCACGAGCGTGCGATCTTCTTTGTGCAGCTTCGAGTGGTAGACCGCGGCGGGGATGTGGAGCATGTCGGTGAGGAAGCGCTGCACTTCGAGCGCGTTCTTGATCGTCGCGGTGTAGATGATGCCGGTGCCTTCGAGCGCGTCGTCGCCGGCGAAGAGCGACTGCAAGATCTTGAGCTTGTCGGCTTCTTTGTCGGCCTTGCGCGCTTCGTACTGGAGGTTCGGACGATCGAATCCCTTGACGATCGGTTTGACGTGCTCGATGCCCAGCTGATGCAAGATATCTTCGCGCACCGCGGGCGTGGCGGTTGCGGTGAGGGCGAGCACGGTCGGACGGCCGAGGCGCTTGATCACCGCGCCGAGCGCGAGATAGGCGGGACGGAAGTCGTGCCCCCACTGCGAGATGCAGTGCGCTTCGTCGACGACGAAAAGCGGAACTTTGATCGACTGTAAGAGTTCGAGGAAGTTGCGGTCCTCGAGTTTTTCGGGCGTCGTGTAGGCGATCCTGATCGTACCTTCGGCGATGCGCGCGCGGGCGCGCAGCTCTTGCTCTTCGGAGAGCGTGGAGTTAAGCGCGACGACGTCGGTGACGCCGCGTTCGCGCAGCATGTCGAGCTGATCTTTCATGAGCGCGATCAGCGGCGAGACGACGACGGTGGTGCCTTCGAGTAAGAGCGCGGGGAGTTGATAGGTGAGACTTTTGCCGGCGCCCGTTGCGAGAATAGCAAGCGTGTCCTGCCCCGACATGACGCGTGACACGACTTCTTCTTGACCCGGATAAAAGCGTTCGAATCCGAACTTCTCTTGAAGAGCGGAACGGTAATCCACGACGAGTTCGAAGGCCTCCCCTGTGTAGAGCATAACATACCCGCTAGCAGGCCGAGCCAAACGGGCGGCGCGAATCTTGAAACGGTGTCCCTTTACCGTACCTGGCGCCCAAAGTCGTTTGCGGACCTTGTTGGGCAAGACGCCGTCGTTCGTACGCTGACCCACGCTATCGAGGCCGGCAAGCTCGCCCACGCGTATCTGTTTTCGGGTCCACGTGGTTCGGGCAAGACGTCGGCCGCCAAAATTTTGGCGCGGTGTATCAACTGCGTGCAAGGGCCGACTGCTCATCCCGACAATACCTGCGAAAATTGCGTCGCGATGCTCAATGGCACGGCGCTGGACGTGTTGGAGATCGACGCCGCGAGTAATCGCGGCATCGACGAAATCCGCTCCTTGCGAGAAGCAGTAAAATTCGCACCAAGTGTGATGCGCATGAAAGTGTACATCATTGATGAAGCGCACATGCTCACTAAAGAGGGTGCCAACGCGTTCTTAAAGACGCTTGAGGATCCGCCGGCACATGCGGTGTTTATTCTTGCGACGACAGAACCTGAGAAATTGCCGGTAACGATCCTCTCTCGTTGTCAGCGGTATGCGTTCCGCCGCATCGCGATTCCGGTGATGATCGAACGGATGCGCGAGATCGCAACGTACGAAGGCATCGCGATCGACGAAGCCGCGCTGGCTGCATTAGCGTATCGAGCCGATGGTGGATTGCGTGACGCGCTGACGATGTTGGAACAGGCGGCCGCATTTGCCGACGGGCCGATTACGACCGCGGTGATCGATCTCGCATTTGGAGCGACGGGTCGCAACCATGCCAACACCCTTCTGGACGCCGTGGTTGCACACGATGCCGGCGGGGCGCTGCGGGTGATCGAGGAGGCCAGCGACGCCGGCAGCGACATGGTGGTGCTGATCCGCGCGCTGATCGCGAACTTCCGCAATCTGCTGGTCGCCCGGCTCGACCCCGATCTGCTCACCCGCGACCTCGCGCCCGAAGACGCCGATCGCGCGCGCGAACGCGCCGGCGACGTGCCGCAAGCGCTCATCATCCGCGCGCTGCGCGTGCTGGCCGACGCCGCCAGCCTCGCCCGCACCGGCGCCAACCCGCGCCTCGAACTCGAGACGGCGTTGCTCCGGCTGATCCTCGAAGTCGGCGAAGGTAGCGCCGCTCCCTCCGGTCGCGCCGCTTCGGTTGAAAAGGCGCCTCCGGCGCCCCCCGCGACCGAAGCTTCTGTCCCCGCGAGCGCGGCGTCGCCACCTGTCCCCACGACCGAAGCGTCGCCACCTGTCCCCTCGAGCGCGGTTGCGCAACCTGTCACCCTGAGGAGCGAGCCGAAGGCGAGCGTCTCGAAGGGCGACACCCCCGTGACGCTGCAGAAACTCCGCGCCGGCTGGCAGAGCATTCGCACCAAGGTGGAAGCAGAGCGCCCGCCGCTGCGCGCGCCGCTCTCCGGCGCGATGGTGGAGGCGATCGACGGCAACGCGGTCGTGCTCAAGCTGCGCAGCCCCTTCGAAGCCGACATCTTGAAGGACAACGCCAAGCTGCTCGAGTCGGCGATCGCCGACGTCACGGGAGCGAAGCTGCACGTGCGCTTCGAAGCCGGCGCCCCGCCGCCCGCGGAACGCGCAGCGGATCCACCGGCGAATGAAGAAGAAAGCGCCGACGAACTTTTCGGCTACGCCAACGAACGGATCAAGTAACGACGATGAATCAAGCGCAACTGATGCAGCAGGTCAAGAAGATGCAAGCGGAGATGGTGAAAGCGCAAGAAGAGCTTGCGAACACCGTCGTGCAAGGCAGCGCCGCGAACGGCCTCGTGACGGTCGATATGACCTGCGATCAACGTGTGAAAGCGGTCAGCATCAA
This sequence comes from Candidatus Baltobacteraceae bacterium, assembly GCA_035502855.1. Lineage (NCBI taxonomy): Bacteria > Bacillati > Vulcanimicrobiota > Vulcanimicrobiia > Vulcanimicrobiales > Vulcanimicrobiaceae > Vulcanimicrobiaceae bacterium. Next base: position 19,249 of record DATJTX010000002.1, on the reverse strand, counting down.
CAAAGACGCCGTCGATCCCGACGACGTCGAAACGCTCGAAGATCTGGTGACCGTCGCCGTCAACGACGCGCTGACGAAATCGAACGAAACCGCGCAAAAACGCATGGGCGGCTTGACCGGCGGAATGAAAATCCCGGGACTGTGATTGTCATCCCGAGAGTCGCGAAGCGTGTCACCCTGAGGTGCGAGCGCGTAAGTGCGAGCCTCGAAGGGCGAGGGACCGCATAGTGCCCACAAAAAGCGGCTCCATCACCGGTCCCGTCCAGGCGCTCATCAACGAGTTTTCGAAACTCCCAACCGTCGGTGCTAAGACAGCCGCGCGATTGGTGTTTCATTTGTTGAACCGCCCGCGCAACGAAGCGCAATCTCTCGCCGAAGCAATTCTCGCGGTGAAAGACAAAGTGCGCTTCTGCTCGGTGTGCTTTTCGCTGACCGAAGACGATCCGTGCGATATCTGCACCGATGAGGAGCGCGATCGCTCGATCATCTGCGTCGTCGCGGAAGCGAAAGACATCTACGCGATCGAACGCACCGGCGCGTTCAAGGGCCGCTACCACGTCCTCGGTGGATTGATCTCGCCGATGGACGGCATCGGCACCGCGCAGCTCCGAGTGAGAGAGCTGGTAGAGCGGATTGGCTTGGAGAATCCAACCGAAATCATCCTTGCTACCAACCCAAACGCCGAGGGGGAAGCGACAGCGCTGTATCTCTTACGGCTGCTGCAACCGCTTGGAGCGACAGTGAGCCGTTTGGCCTACGGCCTTCCTATCGGTGCTGATCTCGACTACGCTGACGAAGTGACACTAGCAAGGGCTTTGGACGGAAGACGCGCATTATAGCCGCTCTTAGGCGCTAGCGCTACGTGGTGGGGTGGAATGAGCGAATCCGTAAGGGCGATCGTATTTAGGCGTCTGAACAAGACGACGTTCAACGCAATGAGAGGCCGCGCTGCGCCCGGCGGCGGGGGTGGCGGCCAAAAGGACATAAGGTTCGGTCGGCGCGATGACATTAACTCCTTTTTTGATGCCGCAACCGCAGGGCATTGGCTTGACAACGCTGTGGCTGTCGGTACGCTAAAAAGGGCAACACTGCAAGCTGTGCAGCAGGCTGCGCGCCACGACGAATGGCGCATCACTCGCCAGGATTTAGATCGCCACCCCGCTTGGACCGAGGCCGAGGGGTTTCCGGCCCGCCGCAGCAGTCGCATACCACCGATCGTTCTTTGGATATGTAGAACGGAATCGGGAAGCACATACGTAGGGATGCTAGCTGGCGGTGTAAGCGCAACGGACCATCTGTATGCGCTAATTTCGATGATCATGGGTCGGCGCGATTCCCTAGCCATTTTAGAAGACTGGGATCAATTCGGAATCCTACGCTATCTCGGCGTCGAACCTTCCGCGAACGATGCTCTTACGCTGAAACTTCCCAGCGTGAAAGTGATTGGCGTCGGATCCACCACTTCTGTGCGAACAGCGGCAGCAGCTACACGTCGGAGGAAGGCTCGTCGAAAATACAATGGGCCTCTTGGAGGGACCGAGAAGACTTTAACGCTGGTTCAATATCGAAAGCGGCAGGCGCAACTAAGGTCGGAGCTCCTCGACTTGTATGATCCAAAGTGTGCCGTCTGCGGCCTGGAACTCGAGGATGCCGCCGCCTTTGAGGTTGAGGCCGCTCATGTCGTACCCGTTGAGCGCGGGGGTACAACGCATCCGTGCAATGGTCTGCTCCTTTGCAGGACGCATCACTGGGCGTTTGATCGAGGACTATTTTTCGTAGGCCAGGCGGGAGAGGTCGTCATTGTTAAGGCGGCCAGCACGCCGATGATGCACTATTTGCAGATGATCGAAGGACGAAAGATACCGGTTGCCTCGGCGAGATGGGGACGGATCGACAGAACGGCGCTAGCCATTAGGGAATCCCTCGCGAGGGAAAGGCAACCCTATTGAGCCTCGATTTCCCCTTATAGCGCGAGCTGTGATGTCACGTACGGTATTGCCCCGATCGCTGCGGCCCGCTCGTACCGATCGTAGTACAGCTTCCACTTTCTTGTGGAACTGGGCCGCGTATATGCTTGCGAAAGAAGGTAATCCCGAGTGACCGTAGATCCACGCTCTCCAGGAAGTGGGGGCTGGGACCGATCCAGCAGCGGAAAATCACGCAATATCAGATCGAGCTGTCCGGCGGTGATGCCGTATAATTCCGCCGCTGCAAAGTCCACGTGACGTCGAAGTACGGCAGCGCCCAATGCGCTTGGGCGCGCTGCGTTGTTGTGGGCATGGTGGCAGACGCCTAGCCGGTGCACAGCTCCCACAAGTTGCCTCCAAACAGAGGACGTCCGTTCGACGGCAGGCATGGGCAGGCTTCTTAGAATGAAGAAGTTGATGCTAGTACTCACGACACGCCTGACGAGCCAGTCAAAAATGAAGCTATTGCTTATGCCCAGGAAAGCAGCCGAAACGAATCCATCGAGATCGTCTGCAAAATCCATTGTCGGAACCTTGTTTCCGCAGGCGGCGCCAGGTGGGATTAGTGCAGATACAAAAGTGCGCTCATTTGTTTGGCCGCCTATATCGCAAAATCCGACGCGCCATCTATCTAGGCGACTGCCAACTCGATCCGTTGCATCGCCGCGATCAACGAAGTATTGCGGCCGGATTGCGCACGGCTTCTCCGCACTTAGCACCTTCCAGACGGCGGAGCGTCCTGAACCGCTGACAAAAGCCTTCGTATCGTGTCGGTAATGCGTAATGTGCCGTCCCTCCACGAGCGGAACCGTCGTTTTCGCGTCTCGACGATGAAATAGCTCGCGATCCATGGTCATATCAAGCTCGCGGAAAAACCTGGGGTTCCAAACCTGTGAGTTGCCGAAAGCCATATGCCTTGAAGCGGAAGCAAAGATTGTCCATTCCTCGCGCGAACGAATCTCCGGTATTGTGAGGTCAGGCCTGATACGAGCCACATCCCTTTGGTCAAAAACGAGGCTCTTCGTTCGCCTAACCACGTCGTTTTGCACGAAGCCGTGGTCGATGGAAATTGATTGTCTAACTCCTCCAGCACCCTTACCCTTCGCGGAGACTATGCAAAACTTCAGGCGGGAATCGGCCTCGAAAAACTTTGCGCGGTTGTCGAAGATTGAAATTTCGACTGACTCGGAGTCACTGAACAGTTTTTCGCGTAGACGCCCAAACGATGCCGCGCGTATCAACGAACCTGGCATTAGATATCGAAGCGTTCTGCCCAGTCGGAGTCCCGAGATTGCCAGTTCGAGAAAGCATGCTGAGAGGTCAATTTGCCTCAGATCGGGAGCGATCGTCTTCTCCCTGAGCATTTTGGCGTAAAGCCGGCGTTCTTGCTTTGCAGCGTGCGTCTCGGAATGAAAGGAAGGGATGGGTGCGCCATAAATAACATCCACGCCCCTGCTCCGGAGCACGTCGTACTGCGTCAGCGCTAAGCGCTCCCACGGAGGATTGCAGATCACGTGAGTGTAGGTCGCGTCCGACCATGCGTTCTCGGCCAAGCTGTCCTGAAGAAGCAGGTGTTTAGAGGCTGACATCACTGCGCTGATTGAGTTCACCATGGACGCAAGCACGAGTCTTGCACCGCGGATCGCGTTAGCGTCTATATCAATGCCAAAAAGGCCGTTGGCAATGAAGTCGGATCTCCGCAAAAGATCGCTGGGCGCAATCTGAAGCGCCGCCGCTGCCAAGAGCAAACCCGAACCACAGGCTGGATCCAGCAAGATCGGATCGCTAACGCGTTCTAGGCCCCGGACAAGGATACGAGCGAGACGGTAGTCAGTATAAAACGATCCGGAGAGTTTTCTCTTGCTGGATCGCCGCTGACATTCTTCGACGAGCGTTGCTAACGCGACCGAGGGCGGAAAGCCGATCTCGCCGCTTGCGATAGTAAGGGCAACGTCGCGGGCGAGTCGTTGGGATAACTTGCGACGCATTGGGCGTCGCTCTTTGAACACGGAAGCATATTCCTTCGCGTCGAGTCCAGAGATAAGACAGGCCGCGTCCTCGAGCACCTGCATCATTGCTGAGCTGTGATGAGCGCGATCGAGATCCGACAGCCCGAATTCTAGGGCGGAGAGCGAAACCTGGAGCGCTCTCGCTTGATAATTCAAATCTATGGCCATCTGCTATACCAGAGACAGTAGGCGATCTTGGGATGCTGCCATAGTTGTGACTCGCGTCCCGACGGGTAGCATTTCTATTAGATATTCCGTCGGAGATCCAGTTGCGTTTGATCCATTTGACGCATATCTCCCCACCGCCCCAAGTTCATGGAGAGTAACGTTTCTAATCTCCGCTAGCTTGTCGACAAGCTCGTTTAGGGCGACATGGCCCTCAGAATTGTAGGAGAGTAGAATACGATTAGCTTTCTGCTGTTCAATCAGTCGAAGAATGTTAGAAAGTGCTTTGCGCTTATAGCAAAAAACGGAGGCCTTGTCTTTCCAAGGGCGCAATCCAGTGACACCTGAGACGGCTGGCTCATCATAAAGAGCTATTGTCTCGAGTATGTGATAGTAAGCGGCATATTGCCTCTTCGTGTACGGGGGGTCAAGGTAAACGGTGTCGACCACTGCGCTGCGAATCGTGAACACGTCAGAATTTAGCACGGTGAACTCGACCGGGTTCGCGCGTAAGGCTCTTCGCGCAAGATACAGGTTTTGCTGCGAGGAAGATGTCCATGAACTAAGGTAGCAACCGTATGTACCGGCCGTGTTCGCAACCGAGTTTGCCGCCTCGATTAAATCCGCGATGAGCAGATTCTGCTCTAGGTCGGAAATGAGTCCCGCGGTGCGCCATTCTCCTATCTTGAGCCGAATGGCGTCAATCTTCATCGCGTTTTCGACGGTAAAGTACATTCGCTGAGCACCCGAGGGGAATGGCGAGTACTCGCGCGTCAGAAAGCCGGGCACTCCAGGTGTCCCGTTCAGGACCGCCTGCGCCGAGCTGTAACCGCCCAGGGCAGCGAATGGGGTCGAGGCGGCACTAGTCAACCGTGCCGTGGCTAGTACGGTAGCCGACGTCAACGTATCGTTTGCGGTTACCCTCCATCCCACGTTCGCCGCGGCCTGGCTCACAATGCCGGTACCAGCGAAGCCGTCGATAAATCGCGCGTCTTGTGTCCGTGGTCGTCCAATTAACTCCAAGAGTGGACGAAGGACCCTGGCCTTAGACCCGAGATAGCGCGTTCCAAGGCGACTCATACTACTATACTTAGTGGTTGCCATTCCATCCGCCTACTAAATGAGGGAATTATGAGGGGCGCTTCGGCCATATGGCTGGCATTTTGAGTGGAGCTGTGCCGGCAAACGCCAGCTGAAAACAGTGCGCTACCGACGCCAGTGACCCCCGACACCGCGCGCGACGCACGCGGCCAATCCACGTGAGCGCAAAGGGTTACGCGTCATCGTTGTTTTGAGGGTGCGAGTAACGGCGGACGTGGACTGGAGTAACGCCCTTGATTGAACGCTCGACGGTTAGCGGGGCGAGAACACCAGGCGGGGGGCTGGAAGAGGGTCAGGTGATAAAGCCTGATCGCGTCCGACAAGGCGCGCGTAGCGTAGCAATCGTCTTCATTGCAGAGTATCCGCTCCTTTCCGGATACGTCGCCGTGTGCGAAGCGATCGTACCATTCGATGGAAGCCGCGCCGAACGGGTGCGTGTCGCGCCACATGAACCCGAGATGTTGCGCGAGCGTCTTGATCGAGATCGCGAGTGGGCCACTCCGTACTGCATCGCACGATTGCGAAAACATTTGGTCTTCTGGCCGATCGTATGCGTCTCGGTCTGACGGCCACGGTTTCCACCTCTTCGGAGGGGCAGGTTTCAGTCCCACTTACTTCGGTTCCTCGTAACTACCTGGGCTGGCGTCGCTAGCGCGCCATTCGGGTGTGCGTTCGCGCGTTGCGTGAGCGAGCGCGCTGCGGACGCCGGCAGTGTCGAAGTCGCGCGCATACACCGGCGTGCCGGGTTGTTGTCGCCACGAATCCTCGAGGCCGCCGGCATCGACCGGATCGAAGCCGAGCTGATCGACGAGATCGATGACGACCATCTTCGCGTGCGCGTCGTCGCCGGCAATCGGAAGCGCAATCCGGCCGGGCGCACCCGACGGCCGTCCCTCTTCGTATAAGTGCTCGGCATAGATGTTGTTGAACGCCTTGATCACGGGATGCCCGATTTGCTGCTCCACCCACCGGCTCTCGGCCATCCCCTTTTCGATCGCGTCGATGCGCCCGTCGCGCTGGCGCGGATAATAATTCGACGTATCGATCACCGCGACGCGCGCGTCGACATTCGCGAACAAGCCTTTCGGCAAGTCCGGCACGTGTTTCATCGGAATCGACACCACGATGACCTTAACGTCGCGCACCGCGTCGCGCACGTCGACCGCGCTCGCGCCGGTTTCGCGCGCGAGATCGGCAAGCGTCTCCGGGCCGCGCGAGTTCGCGACCTTCACGTGATGCCCGAGCTTAGTTAAACGTCGTACCAGCGTGCCGCCGATGTTTCCGGCGCCGATGATCCCGATGTCCATTAGACATGCTCGTCGGACTCGGCGTGATGCGCATCCATCTGGTCTTCGTTTTCAACCGACTCAGTGTCGCCGTACACGACTTGGTCGCTGATCTTTTCACCGAGCGTATGCGTCTCGGTTTGCCGGCCCATCGATTCGGCTTCTTTGGGGGACAGTGGCTTCTCGCGTTCTGTACTCATGGCGCCATAGTACCCTACCCTTCGAGGCTCGCCTGCGGCTCGCACCTCAGGGTGACGGGAGGCTCGCCTGCGGCTCGCACCTCAGGGTGACAGTGGCTGTCCTGCGGCTCGCGCAGTCGGGCGACCCTAACCAGGTACTAACCCAAATAACCATCGGCCGTCAGGGCGCCGCCGTACGCTGGCAGCGGAGGAATACACCATGTCAGCACAATCGCTACCGCTCCCAGCGGGCTTCCCAGGCCTCGGCGCCTTCGGGCAGCTCTTCAGCCGGGTGCCGCGTTGGCTGCTCGCTGCGCTGGCTGCACTCCTGATCGTGGTCCTGATCGCAGGCACGCTCATGGTGCGCGCTCGCTCGGCGGTGCAAGTCGTCACGGCGCCCGTCGTGCAGCAAACGCTCACCCAATCGGTCACCGCGTCGGGAACGGTCAATCCGCAAAACAGCATTTCGGTCGGCACGCAAGTTTCGGGCACTATCTCGCAACTTTACGTCGACTACAATTCGAAAGTTACCAAGGGCGAGGTTCTCGCGCGCATCGACCCGAGCACGATTCAAGATCAGCTCGATCAAGCGCAAGCTAACCTTGCGCAAGCGCAAGCCGAAGCAGCCGAGGCCGGCGCGAACACGAGCGCCGAAGCGGCCGGCGCGAACGCCGCGCAGACCGCCATTCCCAAAGCGCAAGCCGCATTGACGGTGGCGCAAGAGCAGCTCACGCGCGATCAAACGCTCTTGAGCGAAGGGTACATCGCGCAAGAAACCGTGCAGCAAGACCAATCGACGGTCGCGCAAGACGAAGCCGCGGTAGCGCAGGCGCAAGCGGCCTACGCGCAAACGCAGGCCCAGACACAAGCGCAGGGCGCCGGCGCGCAGGCGGCGCAAGCCGCAGCGCAAGCGGCGGCCGCAACGGTGGCGCAAGACCAAGTCAACCTGAACAACACCGTCATCACCTCGCCGGTTACCGGCACGGTGGTCGCACGCGACGTCTCGATCGGTCAAACCGTCGCTGCCTCGCTGCAGACGCCTACGCTCTTCCTCATCGCGCAGAACCTGAATCAAATGGAAGTCGACATCAACGTCGGCGAACCGGATATCGGTGGCGTGAAACAGGGCGATAACGTCGACTTCACGGTGCTCGCCTACCCGAACCAAGTCTTCCACGGCAAGGTCACGCAGGTGCGCATCAACCCGACGACCGTGAACAACGTGGTCACCTACGACGTGGTGGTCGACGTCGACAACACGACCGGCCAACTGCTCCCGGGCATGACGGCCAACGCCACGATCGACGTGGCAAGCGCGCCCAACGCGCTCGTTGTTCCGGTTACCGCGGTGCATGCCACCCTTCGACAGGCTCAGGGTGACACAGCGGCAGCCAGTCCGTGGGGCGGCGGCGCCAGCACGGCCAGCGCGGTAACGCAAGGTGAAGACGCCACGCTGATGGTGCAACAAGGCAAGAAACTGGTGCGCGTGCCGGTGCAGGTCGGCCTGGTCACCTCGACGCAAGCGGCGGTGAGTCCGCTCGATGGCGCAACGCTGAGCGCGGGCGAGAACGTGGTCACGTCGATGAGCGGCGGCTCGCACAAGGGCAATGCGAAAGGCAACTACCAAGCCCAGCATGCGCAGTCGGGTTCGAGTAACCCGCTCGCCGGCGGCGGTACGCCTTCCCGCGGCGCAACCCGCGGCATCCAGTAGGGACGCTAGTCGCGGAGGTCGGCGAAGATCTCCGCGACGTCGAATTCCAGCCAGGGCACGGCCTCGCACGTAAAGCGATCGCCGTGCCCGAACGTTTTCATGCCGTCGCGGGTGAAGGCGCGAATCTCTTCGCTCTCGGGAAGAACATCGAGCGCGAGCGTCCCACCCATCTCGAGATAGGCGCGCATCTTCCACTCCACGTTGGCGATGCGATCGGCAGGAGAGCGAATCTCGATCGCCACGTCGGGCGAAAGCGGCGGCTGTTCGCGCTTGTCGGGCGTTAGCGCGTCGAGACGCTCGCGTGCGACGAACGCGATATCCGGTACGAGCGAGGTGCGCGGATCGCCCGGGGCGTTCATGTAAAAGCGCCACTCGGTTCCGACATCACCGCGGTCGCCCGCGAGACGCGCAACGAGCGTGGCGAGGCGCAGCTGGAGGACCGCATGGCGCCGCTGCGGGCTCACTTTGCGGACTGCCCGGCCGGCCAGGATTTCGGTGTAGGGCTTCTCGTCGATCGCGTGCGGCATGATGGTTGAATCCTCACGCTGACCATATCACGCCGAGGCCGCGGTCTGTCTAGTGGCGAGGCGGTTCCGATGGGGTGACCGAAAGCGGAAGATCGTGGGAACGCTGCTGTTGCGCGACGCCGATGTCGTCGCCGCGTTCGACGACGACGGTGCGATCGCCGATCGCGCCTCGATTCTGATTCGCGACAACGTCATCGAACGCGTCGGTCCGGCGGCGCAATTGCCGGAAACCGCCGACATCGTGATCGACGCGCGCGGAATGATCCTGCTGCCGGGCCTGATCAACACCCATCATCACTTCTTCCAAACGCTCACACGCAACGTACCGGGCACGCAAGACGTCGGGCTCTTCGAGTGGCTCGTGCGGCTCTATCCGATCTGGGCGCGGCTCACGCCCGAAGCGGTGCGCGTCTCGAGCGCGGTCGCGATGGCCGAGCTGATGCTCAGCGGCTGCACGACCTCGAGCGATCACACCTATCTCTGGCCGAACGGCGCGCGGATCGAGGATCAACTCGAAGCGGCCGCACAGCTCGGCATGCGCTTTCACGCCGCGCGCGGCTCGATGTCGCTCGGCCAATCGCGCGGAGGTCTCCCGCCCGATTCGTGCGTGGAAGACGAAGCCGAAATTCTGCGCGACTCGCAGCGCGCGATCGAACGGTATCACGACCCCGCGCGCTACGCGATGACGCGCATCGTGCTCGCGCCCTGCTCGCCCTTCTCCGTCTCGCAAGATCTGATGCGCGAAACGCTCGCGCTGGCGCGCAGCAACGGCGTGCACGTGCACACGCATCTGGCCGAAACGCTGGATGAAGAACGGTACTGTCTCGAACATTTCGACCTGCGTCCGGTCGAGCTGGCCGAATCACTCGGCTGGATCGGCGAGGACGTATGGCACGCGCACATGGTGCATCCGAACGCTGCCGAAATCGCGCGGCTCGGCGTAACGCGCACCGGCATCGCGCACTGCGCCAGCTCGAACATGCGCCTCGCCTCGGGCATCGCGCCGGTGCGCGCGCTCGAACGCGCCGGCGCGCGCGTGGGACTCGGTGTCGACGGCTCGGCCTCGAACGATTCCTCCGCGATGCTGGAAGAAGCGCGCCAAGCGATGCTGCTGCAGCGCATCGCCGGCGGCGCCGATGCGATGAGCGCCGCCGATGCACTGCGGCTCGCGACGCGCGGCGGCGCGGCGGTGCTCGGCCGCGACGACATCGGTGCGCTCGCCCCGGGCATGGCGGCCGACGTCATCGGCTATCGCCTCGATGCGTTGGGCTTGGCCGGGGGCGCGGTGCACGATGCGCTCGCGGCGCTCGTGTTCTGCCGTCCGGGAACCGTCGATCTCTCGATCGTCAACGGCCGCGCGCGCATTCGCGGCGGCGCGTTCGTCGATCTCGATCTGCCGGCGTTAATCGAGCGGCACAACCGGATCGCGCGCGCGCTCGTTCGCGACGAGCTGCGCTGAGGCGATCGCTTCGAGCACGCGCTCCGGCGTCATCGGCAGCTGCGTGACCCACGCGCCGGTGGCGGCGTGAATGGCGCTTGCGACCGCCGCGGCGAAGGGCACCAGCGGCATCTCGGCCATGCCGCGCGCACCGAACGGACCGTTCGGATCGGCCAGTTCCAGCAGCACCGGATACACCTCGGCCGGCATGTCGAGCGTGGTCGGCAACAAGTACGTACTGAAATACGGCGTGAGGATCTTGCCCTCGCGCGCGATCAAATTTTCGGTGAGCGTGTAACCCACCGCTTGCGCCAGACAGCCTTCGATCTGTCCTTCGACTTGCTGCGTGTTGATCGCGCGGCCCACGTCGTGCACGCTGATGACGCGCAGAATGCGTACGAGACCGGTGCGCGTGTCGACCTCGACTTCGACCGCTTGCGAGACGTAGCCGTAGCAATAGTTGGGAACGCCCTCGCCGGTCTGCGGATCGAGCATCGTCGTACGCGGCGGACGATATTGCACGGTGGCCTTGGCATCGGGCCCGGGGAATTTGGCGCGAGCCGCGAGCGCGGCGTCGTGCACCGCGCGTCCGCCCATCAGCGTCAGACGTGACGCGGAAGCGCTGCCAGCATTCGGCGCTTCCGACGAATCGTCGGTGATCATCGTGACGGCGTCGAGCTCCACCTCGAGCGTGGCCGCGGCGATCTGGCGCAGCACCGTGTGCGCGCCTTGGCCGCATTCGGCCGCGCCGACACGCACCACCGCGCGTTCGATCGCGCGCGTGCCGTACAGCTCGACCGTAGCCGTGGCCTGTTCGGGAAAGCCGAAGGAATAGCCGACGTTCTTGATGCCCGAGGTGATGCCGATCCCGCGGCGCAGATGCGTCTTCGGCCGCGGATCGGGATGACCGTACCCGAAACGCGTTTGCGCTTCGGCCACGCAGCGCTCGAGCACCGGCAGCGCGCCGACGCCGGCGGGTAACGGCGCGCGCGTCGGTTGGAGATCGCCCTCGCGATAGATGTTGCGGCGGCGAATCTCGACCGGATCCATGTCGAGCGCGTGCGCGAGGCGCGTCACCATGATCTCGGCCGCGAACTGCGCTTGCGGCGAGCCAAAGCCGCGGAACGCGCCTGCCGGCACGTTGTTGGTGTAGACCGCGTACCCGTCGGTTGCGACGTTTTCGACCGCGTACGTACCGCCGGCGAAGAGCGTCGAACCTTTGAGCACTTCGACGCTGGTCGACGCGTAGGCGCCGCCGTCGGCGACCAGCTCGGTCTGCGCGGCGAGGATCGTACCGTCTTTCGCGGCCGCCCACTTCGAGCGAATCGAGTACGGATGACGCTTGTGATGGCCGATGATCGACTCGTCGCGGCTCCACACGATCGCGGTCGGACGTTTGAGTTTCCAGGTCGCCAGCGCAAGCAGCGGCTGCACGTTCAAATCTTCGCGTCCGCCGAAAGCGCCGCCGATCTTCGCATAGCGGATCACCACCTGCTCCGGATCGAGCGCGAGCATCTCGGCGATCTGCCGGCGATCTTCGTGCAGCCACTGCCCGGCGGTTTCGACGACGAGCCGATCGCCTTCGTAATAGGCGATGCCGGCGTCGGGCTGCAGATACGCGTGCTCTTGCCACGAGGTCGTGAACGCGCCTTCGACGACGACCGCCGCGCGCGCGAACGCCGCATCGACGTCGCCGCGCCGGATGCGCACGTGTTCGAGCACGTTGCTCGCGCGATCGGCGTGCACCAGCGGTGCGCCGGGCTCCATCGCAGCGCGCGCGTCGTCGACGACCGGCAGATCCTCGTAGCTCACGCGCATCGCGCGCGCGCCCGCATCGGCGGCGTCTTGCGTCTCGCCCACGACCAGCGCGACCCGATCGCCATAAAAGCGCACGACGTCGTCGCAGAGCAGCGGCTGATCCGCACTGATCAGGCCGTAGCGGTTGTGCGGCACGTCCTTGGCGGTGAGCACCGCCACCACGCCGGGCACCGCGCGCGTGGCGCTATCGTCGATCGAGCGAACGCGGGCGTGCGCGCGTTGCGCGAAGACGACCTTGAGCCGCAGATGATCGTCGCGCACCAAATCCGCGGGATACTTCGCCGAGCCGGTTACTTTGCCGAGCGCGTCCGGACGCGGAACCGGCTTGCCGATCATACCCGCGCCTCGCGCGCGCTCGCCGCGATCATCGCATCGAGAATCTTGCGATAGCCGGTGCAGCGGCAGAGGTTGCCGCTGATCGCGCTTTGATGTTGCGCGAGCGTCGGAGAGGGATGCTCCTCGAGCAGCTTCGCACCCGCCATCAGCATGCCGGGAATGCAGAAGCCGCACTGCACCGCGGCGCGATCGATGTAGGCTTGCTGCAGCGGATGCAGCCGCTCGCCGCTCGCGAGTCCTTCGATCGTGGTGATCGTCGTGCCGTGCGCTTGCGCCGCGGGAACCAGACACGACATCACCGCCATGCCGTCGAGCCAAACCGTACACGCGCCGCACTCTCCCTCGGCGCAGCCTTCTTTCGAACCGGTGAGATGCGCGTTCTCGCGCAGCGCGTTGAGCAACGTTTTGCCGGCCGCGCCGGCCAGGCGCATCGCACGGCCGTTGATCGTCGCGTCGATCGCGCCCTCGAACGGCGCCGCCGGCACGGACGTTCCCTCCCCGCTCTCGAGCAGCACCGGCGGGTCGAGCAATCCGTCGGCGTGACGGCGCTCGGCGATGCGTTCCAATCCTTCGTCGATGAACACCGCCAGCGTCGTTTCGCGGTAGGCTTTCGATCCGCGCACGTCGCCGATCGCCGCCGCGTCGTGGCCGGCCAGCCGCGCGGCTTCACGGCGCGTTGCCGCGTCGAGCCGCTTGCCGCGCAGATACGCCTCCGCACTGCGCGCGCGCACGATCGTCGGCGCGAGGCAGCCCAGCGCGATGCGTGCGTCGCGCACGGTCTCGCCATCGAACGTGAGCACGAACGCGACGTCGATCACCGAGATCGCTTGCGCGCGCCGCAACCCGAGTTTCAAGAACAACCCACGCTGATCCGCGCGCAGCTTCGGAAAGCGAATCGCGGTGATCAGTTCATCGCGCCGCAGTGCCGTCGTACGAAAGCCGGTGAAGAACTGCTCGACCGGCAACACGCGCGTCTGCGTCGCGCTGAAGAGTTCGATCGATGCATCGAGCGCCACCAGCGGCGCGATCGTATCGTTCGCGGGCGATGCGGTGACCAGATTGCCGGCGATCGTGCCGCGCGTGCGAATCTGCGGCGCGCCGACCTCCGCGCAAGCTTGCACCAGCGGCAGCGCATACTCGATGCACTCGCGCGAGGCCAGCACGTCGTTGTGTGTCGCCAAACCGCCGATGGCGATGGCTTCGCCCTCGGCGCGCACGTATTTCAGCGCGGTGAGCTTGCTCACGTCGATCAGCGTGCGCGCCGGCTTGACGCCGCGCTGCAGTTCGACCAGGACGTCGGTGCCGCCGGCGACGATGCGCGTCTGTTCGTCAGCCTTCGCCAGGAACGCGAGCGCCTCGGCCAGGGATCGGGGTTGGAGAACCTGTTGCCACCACATGGGAGGCTGATATTTTCCGCACGCGCGCAAGGATGCCATCTTCGCGCATCGGTAATGAGCCGCTATGCGCGACATGATCGGCTACGGGGCGAAGCCGCCCGACCCGAAATGGCCGGGCGGCGCGCGCCTCGCGCTGCAGATCGTCATGAATTACGAGGAGGGGTCGGAGTATTCGATCCCCGACGGCGACGGCATGTCCGAGACGTATCTCACCGAAGTGCCGGGCGCGAGTTTGGGCCCCGGCAAACGCGATCTGATCGTCGAGTCGATCTACGAGTACGGCAGCCGCGCCGGACTCTGGCGCCTGATGCGCGCTTTTTCCGAACGCAAGCTCCAAATTACCGTCTTTGGTGCGGCACTCGCCCTCGAACGCAATCCGGAGGCGGCGCACGCGATTCGCGAAGCCGGCTACGAAGTCTGCTCGCACGGCTATCGGTGGGTGAGTTTTGCGAACATGGACGAAGCGCAAGAACGCGAGGAGATGCGCAAAGCGGTCGCGTCGATCGCGCGCACGACCGGCGAGCGCCCCTATGGATGGTATTGCCGCTACGCGCCGAGCGAGAACACCCGCCGCTTGGTCGTCGAAGAGGGCGGGTTTCTCTACGACGCCGACGCCTACAACGACGACCTTCCGTATTGGACGAAGGTAAGCGGCAAAGATCATCTGGTGATCCCGTACACGCTCGACGTCAACGACATGAAGTTCTCGGTCGCGCCCGGCTTTTCGTCGCCCGCCGGCTATTTCGAGTACATGCGCGACGCGTTCGACGTGCTTTATCGCGAGGGCGCGACGCAGCCGAAGATGATGTCGGTCGGATTGCACACGCGACTGGCCGGACGCCCCGGCCGCACCGCCGCGCTCGAACGTTTTCTCGATTACGTGCTCGAGCACGACGACGTATGGATCTGCCGCCGCGTCGACATCGCACGCCATTGGATCGCGAACCACCCGCCGCAATGAGCGCCTTACGATGAGCGCGCGAACGTTGAACGTCGTCGAACGTTTGGATGCGCTGCGCGTGCTCGGCGCGCACGAACACGGCATCGATCGCGCGCTGCTCACGCCGCCGGAGCGTGCCGCGCGCGCGCTCGTCGCTTCGTGGGCGCGAGCGAGCGGCTTTGCGGTCATGCAAGATCGCGTGAGCAATCTCTTCGCGCGGCGTGAGGGCGGGCGCACCGGCCGCAAACCCATCCTCATCGGGTCGCATCTCGACACCGTGCCGACCGGCGGTGCGTACGACGGCGCGTACGGCGTCGTCGCTGCGCTGTGTGCGTTGGAACTGCTCGATGCGCGCGGCATTCGCACGGCGCACCCGCTCGAAGCCGTCGCGTGGGCGGGCGAAGAGGGCAGCCGTTTTCCGCTCGGCGCTTTGGGCAGTTCGGTCTTCGCGGGACTGAGCGACGAAGCTGCGGTGATGACGATGATCGGCGATGACGGCGTCGCGTTCGCCGACGCGCTCGCCTCGCCCGAGGGCGGGTTGCTCGACGACGTGCCGATCCGCGAGGAGCGCGACGTTGCCGCTTACCTCGAACTGCACGTCGAGCAAGGACCGGTACTCGACGAGCTGGGGCTTTCACTGGGAATCGTCACCGCGATTGCCGCGCAGCGGCGCCTGCGCGCGACCGTCGTTGGGCGCAGCGGACACGCCGGCACGGTGCCGATGAGCCTGCGCTCGGATGCGCTGTGCGCCGCTGCCGACCTCGTGCTCGCGTTCGAAAGCGCGGCGCGCGAGACCGGCGATGCGGTCGCGACCGTCGGTCGCATGATCGTCGAGCCGAACGGCACGAACGTGATCCCAAATCGCGTCACGTTTTCGCTCGATCTGCGCTCGCCCGACGAACGCAGACTCGATGCGATCGAGTCCTATCTCAACGACGCGATCGCGCGCGTGCAAGCGCAACGCAGCGTCCGCGTCGAGATCGAAGCCTTCGAACGGCGCAGCGCGACGGCGATGACGCCGGCGTTGCGCGAGGCGATCGCCCGGGCGATCGATGCGCTGGGCGAACGTCACGCCGACCTGCCGAGCGGAGCCGGGCACGACGCGATGAGCCTGGGCAAGATCGTGCCGGCCGCGATGATTTTCGTGCCCAGCATCGGCGGCAGCAGCCACGTCGCGGAAGAGCGCACCGCGGAGCGCGATCTGCTGCTCGGCGTCGAAGCGCTCGCCGGCGCGATCGTCGAGGTCGATCGCGCGCTCGACTAGAATCGAAACGCGCTATGCGATTCTTCATCTGCGGTTCGGCGCTGACCGGACAACCCGACAACCGGAATCTGGGCGGCGCGACGTTACTCGGAGCGGCGCGCACCGCGCCCAAATATCGCCTGCATTCCGTAAAAAACGGTTGGCATCCGGGCATCTACGAAGTCGAGAGCGGCGGCATTTCGATCCTGGGCGAACTCTACGAACTCACGCCGCAGCAGCATGCCTCGCTGATGGCGGGCGAGCCGCCCGACATGTATCAGGTCACGATCGAGATGGACGACGGATCGCACGCGGAGGCGATGCTCTACCCGCGCGAGTTGATCGAGAAGCACGGCTATCCCGACATCTCGCACTTCGGCGGCTGGGCCGCGTATAAGGCGTCAACTTCCGCGGTAGGTTGAATACCCGAAGGGCGAGAGCAAGAGCGGCACGTGATAATGCTCCTCGACGGCGATCGTGAAACGCACCGGAACCTCGTCGTACAGCGACGAGGTTTTGTGTTTCTCGAAATACGCGCGCACGCCGAATCGCAGTTCGTAGATGCCCGGCGCGAGCGCGCCGCCGAAGGACGCCGCGATGCGTCCGTCGCCATCCGTGGTGCCGCGGGCGATCTCGCGCGCGGCGGCGCCGATGAGGTGGAGCGTGACCTCGATGCCGCTCGCCGGCGTACCGCGTGCCGTATCGAGAACGTGCGTGCTCAGTGATGCCATCTAGATCTTTGCTCCTTGATCGATCCACGTTCCGACCAGCGTTCGCTCCGCCTGCGTCATGCCGGTGACGTTGCCGAGCGGCATCGCCTGCGTTTGCACCGCCTGGGCGAGTACGCGCGGGGCGTTGGCGGCGATGTGTGCCGGCGTATCGAGCAGCACGCCGGCCGGCGCGACGTCGAACCCGGGCTGCGTCGGATGCGCGGCGTGACAGACGGCGCAGCGCTGCGCGAAGATCGGCGCAACCTGCGCGAAACTCACCGGAGTTGCGCCGGCGCTCGCCGTCATTCGCGGTGCGAGTGAAATCGCGGTTGCGACGATGACGACCGCGGCGGCGGCGGGAAGCGCCCACACCAAGCGCGCCTTGTGGGTGAGGATGAAGAAATACCGAACCAGCACGCCGGCAGCGGCGAGCGCGACGAGCACCAGCCATCCGTACGCACCCGAATACAGCATCGGGTAGTGATTGCTGATCATCAGGAAGAGTACGGGCAGCGTGAGATAGGTGTTGTGCACCGAACGCATTTTCCCGAGCATCCCCGGCCGCGGATCGGGGCGCTGACCGGCGCGAATTTGCGCGAGCATGCGGCGCTGTCCCGGAATGATCACGAAGAAGACGTTGGCGGCCATGATCGTGCCGATGATCGCGCCGACGTGCAAAAACGCCGCGCGGCCGCTGAAGACGTGATAGAGCGCCCACGAGGTGAAGATCAGGAAGAGCGCGATGCTCGCCGCGAGCAGGCGCGGCCGGCGTTCGAGCACGCGGCAGAGTCCGTCGTACACGAACCAGCCGATGAAGAGCGAGGCAATGCTGATCGCGATCGCGGCCGAGGGAGAGAGCGCCATGACGCTCGGATCGATCAGATACGTACGCGCGCCGGCCCAATAGACGATTGCCATCAGCGCGATGCCGGAAATCCACGTCGAGTACGCTTCCCACTTGAACCAATGCAGGTCGTGGGTCAGCGGTTCGCGCGTGGGCCCGGTCAAGTATTTCTGATTGTGATAGAAGCCGCCGCCGTGAACCGACCAGAGCTCGCCGCAGACGCCCTCCTCCGCGTCGTCGCGTTTGAGCGGCGCAACGAGATGGTTGTCGAGCCACACGAAGTAGAACGAGGCGCCGATCCACGAGATGCCGGCGACGAAGTGAAACCAGCGCACGAGGAGATTGAGCCAATCGAGCGCGTACGCTGGCGTCACGGCCCGCTCACCGCGTCGCTCAAGCGCAGCTGCGCGATCTTGTTGATCTCGCGCAGCGCCGTGCGGATCTCTTCGCTCAGGTCGTTGTCGAGCCGCGCCTCCATCGCATCGAGGATCGAACGCTTCGTGTGCTCGCGCACGCAGATCACGAACGGCAGGCCGAAGCGTTCGCGGTACGCGGCGTTGAGCGTATCGAAGCGCGCGCGCTCGTCCGGCGTGAGCAGATCGAGGCCGGCGGAAGCTTGCTCGGAGGTCGACGCGGGAGTCAAGCGCCCCTCGCGCGCCAGCCGCCCGGCCAAGTCCGGATGCGCGGCGATCAGCGCGATGCGATCGCCTTCGTTGGCGTCGACGACGATCTGGGCCAGCGTGGCGGCAAGCGCTTCGAGGCTTGAAAACGGGCGTGCCGGGACCGCGTAACGCGCAATCCAGGCGGTATTTTCATAGATCGGACCGACCGCGGCGACAAAGGCGTCATCGTCGAGCTGGTTGAGCTGCGCGAGCGTCATCACGCGCCGTTTCGGCTCTCACCCGCCTCTAACCCCGCTTGCCACGGCGCCTCAAGCGGGCGACCTACGATGTGGTTGGAGGAATACATCGTGGAACGCACACTGGAACCGGTCGTCCGAGTCGAAGGCTTGCGCAAAGTCTATTCGCTCGGCGACGGCCAGGTGATCGCACTCGCCGGCATCGATCTCGAAATTCAGGCCGGCGAATTCGTCGCCGTCATGGGCCCCTCGGGCTCGGGCAAATCGACGTTCATGCAGATCACCGGTCTGCTCGACAACCCCACCGCCGGTCGCTACTTTTTCGAAGGCACCGACGTCTCGCATCTCGATGGCGACGCCCGGGCCGACATTCGCAGCCGGCGTCTCGGCTTCGTGTTTCAGGCGTACAACTTGCTCCCGCGCACGAGCGCACTCGAAAACGTCGAGCTGCCGATGGTGTACGCGGGCGTGCCCGCCGCGGAACGCGCGCGGATCGCGCACACGATGATGGACGTCGTCGGTGTCGACCATCTCGCGCAGCATCACCCGAATCAAATGTCGGGCGGACAGCAACAGCGCGTCGCGATCGCGCGCTCGCTGGTGAATAACCCAGGCCTCATCCTCGCCGACGAGCCAACCGGCGCACTCGATACCAAAACCAGCGAAGACGTCATGCGTATCTTCAAAGAGCTCAACGAGAAGGCCGGCATCACCATCAT
>DATJTX010000001.1 GCA_035502855.1 Candidatus Baltobacteraceae bacterium | reverse complement strand
GTGCCGATTCAGAGCGCGGCCGCGTGAATCGCGCTGCGTGATTGCCTCGAGCGCGCGTTGATGATGAGCGATACGCTGCCGATTGCGCTCGGCGTGCGCGGGATTATCGTGTAATCGGCCTTCGCTGGTTGCCGCCAATACGTGAATGCCGCGGTCGACACCGACGATCCGCCGCAGATCGACCGGTCCTTGCACCTCGGCTCGTTCGCATTCGAAACAGGCGTACCAGCGGCCGTTACGTTCCAGGATCCATGCCCGCCCGAACGGTGGGACCGATCGGCCTTTACGCAGCCTCACGCGGCCGATGCCGGGGATCCTCACCGAGCGTTGCACCGCATCGAACGTGAGCGCGCGATTGCCGTGTGGAAATGCCAGCTGCTTCCAGCGGGCCGCCGGCTTGAAGCGCGGAAAGCCCGGGGTCTTGCCTCGCTCGATGCGTCGGAAGAACGCCTGCATCGCCAGGTCGAGGCGATGCAGTACGGCGTCTTCGCATTCCCGGTAGACTGCCGCAAGGCGGCCGTCAAGACGGTCAATCGGCTTGCGCAGTGCCGTGATTTCCGCGTACTGCATCCTGGCAGAAATCTTCACCTTACGCAGACGGTATGCGTCGCGACGCTCTTGGAGCAGCGCGTTGTACAGTTCGCGCGTGACGTCCAGCGCAAAGCGAAGGCGCTCCGCCTGACGGAACGTGGGATAAAGCCGCACGCGTTCGATGCGTTTCACGCTTCCTCAAGTCTAGCGACTATCAATGCCATACGCCTGGCAGTCACCGCGTTGCAGGTTCGGCCCGTTCGTGGCTTCACGGCTCCGCCTTACCACCACAACTCACTGAGCTCGTGCAGGCGGTTACACGCCGTCCTGGCGCTCCAATGGAATGCGCAGATCAACGCGCTCTCGTCGCGGTACGATCTCTACGTCGTCACGCTGCCGGGGTTCGCCGGAAGAGTGATGGTCGCGGGCGGGGATCTCGATGCACGCGCGATACGCGGACTGCATCTGCTTATCCGCGAGCGGCATCTGCGCCGTGCGATCCTGGTGGGCCACAGTTTGGGCGGGACGCTTGCCGTGCTCTACGCCGAAACCCATCCGCACGATCTCGGCGCGCTGATCAGCGTCGAAGGCGGCTACCCGGTCGCGCCCACTGTCGCGCTGCGCGCGCAGCGCGTCGCGGCGGCCACCGCGCCGTTCGAACACGTCACCCGCGCCGCACTCGGCACCGTGATGCGCGAGCGCCAGCTCCAGTACCTGATCACCAGGCCGGCCGACGTGGGCGCGGTCGAGCGGCTCGCCGCGCAAAGCGATCCGCGCGCCATCGTCGCATAGATGCGCGCCGCGCTCATGCTCGACCTCACGCCGAATCTCGCCGACATCGTCGTGCCGTTCACGGTGATCGTCCCGTACGATCCCGCGATCGATTCCTATCGCGGCTATCCGAACGAATCCGCCAAGCGTGCGGTCTACCAGCGCTGGGTCGCGCACACTCGCTTCGGCCGTGTCGTCATGATTGCGCCCTCACGGCATTTCGTGATGTTCGATCGCCCGAACGCCTTCGA
Organism: Candidatus Baltobacteraceae bacterium; assembly: GCA_035502855.1. Classification (NCBI taxonomy): domain Bacteria; kingdom Bacillati; phylum Vulcanimicrobiota; class Vulcanimicrobiia; order Vulcanimicrobiales; family Vulcanimicrobiaceae; species Vulcanimicrobiaceae bacterium. The sequence continues at coordinate 62,310 of DATJTX010000001.1, read as the reverse complement.
AGCGACACTCACGGCGGTGCTTTCACGAGACCGTTGAGCCTCACCACGATCCGGCGCGCTGCTCTGCGAGGGTGCGGTCGAGCGCGGGCTGAAAGCTCGGCTCATGGACGCTCTCGATTTGACCAAGGCTCCGCCGCGGCCGCCGCGGACGAAATTGGCGGGGCTCGATCTGCTCATGGCGGCGCGCAGCGTCGATAAATTCCGCGCCACCCTTCCCGGCGGAAAACTCGGCGATTACGCGATAACCGGTTTCACCATGCGGATGCTCGAGACGCTCGGGCTCGGCGAAGAGGAATTCCGCGATGCCGTCGCCCGTGCCGCCAACGACATCGAGATCGCCGATTGGCTGCGCGAGGTCTGCAGCCCGAGCCAGTTCGCGGAGGTCAATCGAATCATCGCTGCGCGGCTGGTGCGCGACCGCATCGGCGATGCCGATTTTCGCAAGCGATATCCGCACGCGGTTTCGCTGCCGCTCGACATGCCCATCGTCGATATGCTGCCGATCGACGACGAACTCGTCTTCGCGAAGGGATGAGCCCGGTGCGCATCGTCAGCCTGCTGCCGAGCGCAACCGAGATTCTCTTCGATATCGGTGCCGGTCCGCAGGTCGTCGGCGTGACGCACGAGTGCGACTATCCCTCGGGCGCAACGACCCTGCCGAAACTGACCGCGTCCGCGCTGCCGCAGGCCGGCTCGCCGGCCGAGATCGACCGCCACGTGCGGCGCAGTTTGCACGAAGGCTCGAGTCTCTACCATCTCGACGCGGATTTGCTCGAACGGCTCGCGCCGGATCTGATCGTGACGCAGGAGCTCTGCGCGGTGTGCGCCGTCTCCTACGAGATCGTCGAACGCGCGGTGCGGCGCCTGCGCGGCGATCCGCGCCTGATCTCGCTCGAACCCTCGTCGCTCGACGACGTCTTCGCGACGATCGCGTATCTCGGCCCGCTTACCGGACATCGTGACGGTGCCGACGCGCTGGTAGATGCCCTTCGAACACGCGTCGATGCCTTGCGCGAGCGCACCGGTACGCGCGCGCCGCGTCCGCGCGTGCTCGTGCTCGAGTGGACCGATCCGCCGATGAGCGGCGGCCACTGGACGCCGGGACTGGTGGAGCTGGCCGGAGCGCAGCCCGTTCTCGGTAATCCGGGAGCGAATTCGCAGGTGCTGGAATGGACGGCGATTGCGCGCGAGGATCCCGATGCGATCGTGGTCGGCCCGTGCGGGTTCGATCTGGAACGCACGCGCGCGGCGATCGCGCAGCTCGATCGAAACGCGATCTGGCGGTCGCTGCGCGCCGTACGCGAGGACCGCGTGTATCCGATCGACGGCAACGCCTACCTCAATCGCCCGGGTCCGCGCCTGGTCGATACCGCCGAGATCATCGCAGCGCTACTAGATACGGAAACGAGAGCAGCAGCGCGACCTCGCTGACGACGATCGCAGCACCGTAGCAGTCGCCGGAAATGACGCCGCTCAACCGGCGCCGCGCGAAGAGTTCGACGACGAACGAGGTGGCCAGAGCAATGACGACGCCGATCAGTACGGCCGCCCGATGGTTGTGCAGCAGCACCAGCAGTGCGACCGCCAGCACCGCTCCGGGCAGCATTGCACCGATCGTGCGCGGGCCGACCGCGCTCCAGCGCGCGAAGAACCCGGTGAGGGCAAGCGTAACCGGCAGCATCGGCGCCGGGATTTGCGCCAGCGCGTACAGCCACACGACGCTGAGCATCGCCATCCCGACGATCGCGTAGGTGCCGTGACGGGGATCGTGCATGATCTCCAGCCGCCGCTCCGCCGAACGCATCGCGAACAACCCGTCGGCGCAATCGAGAAACCCGTCCAGGTGAATCGCCCCGCTCAGCGCAATCGTGAGCAGCCAGGCCGCGATCGCCGCGGCAATCGGCGAGTGGGTCAACTGCGCGGAGCCGTACCCGCCCAATCCGGCGAGCGCGCCGATGAGAAGACCGACAAACGGCAAGAATGCGATCGCATCGTCGTCCGCTGCGCCGTCGTACGACGGGCCGGGCAGGATCGAAAAATACGAAAACGCCGCGCCGAAGGCGCGCAACAGTCTCAAGCTTCGATCGGTTCGGTCGCTGTTGCAACGCCCGCTTGCGCGAAGGTTTTCATCTCGCGCACCATCCGCGCCGCCGCTTCGCACAGCGGCATCGCAAGTGCCGCACCGCTGCCTTCACCTAAACGCAGATCGAGATCGAGCAGCGGAACCAGACCGAGATGGCGCAGCGCGACCGCGTGCCCGAGTTCGCGCGAACGGTGCGCCGCGATGCAATAGCCGATTGCCTCGGGGGCGATCGCCTGCGCAAGCAGCGCAGCCGCCGCCACGATAAACCCGTCGAGCAGAACCGGGATCCGGCGCTGCGCCGCGGCCAGCAGCACGCCCGCCAGCCCGACGATCTCGAATCCGCCCACTTCGCTTGCGATCGTTCGCCACTGTTTCGAGCGCAGGCGCGCCAGCGCCGACGCGACGACGGCGATCTTGCGCCGCAGTCCCTCGTCATCGAGCCCGGTGCCGCGTCCCACGACGTCCTCGGGCGCAACGCCCGTGATCGCGCAAATGATCGCGGCCGCGCTGGTCGTGTTGCCGATGCCCATCTCGCCGAGCGCGACGATCTGCGGGTCGACGCGCGCAATCACGGTTTCCAACGCCCGCGCGCCGGCTTGCAGCGCGCGATCGACGTCGAGCGAATCCATTGCCGCTTCGCGCGCAAAATTGCGCGTGCCGCGCCCGATCGCGACGCCGAGCAACCGCTCGTGTTCGGGCAAATCGCCGGCGACGCCGAAATTCACGACGAACACCTCGGCTTTCGCAACCCGAGCAAAGGCATTGATCGCCGCGAAGCCGCCCAGGAAGGCGCCGATCATCTGCGGCGTCACCTCGCTCGGGTACGCGCTCACGCCTTCCGCGGTTACGCCGTGGTCGCCGGCGCCGACCAGAACCGCGCGGCGCTGGTAGACCGGCGGCTGATCGCCGTGAATCGCGGCGAGCCGCTCGGCGAGTTCCTCGATGCGTCCGAGGCTGCCGATCGGCTTGGTGAGTTGATCGATACGCTCGCGCGCGGCCCGAGCCGCGTTGCCGTCAAGCGGGGGAATCGATATGGTCGACATCGTTCAGGTGATTATCCGCCAGCGCCCCTCTTCCATCGTCAGGCGCGTGATGCCGGCGGGCGCGAAAGAAATTCCCAGCGGATCGACACCCTGCGGCCGCAACACCTCGATCGCGGCGTGCAGCGTGCCCGCGTGCATCACGATCAGCACATAGGCGCGCGGCCCAACGCCCGGCAGCATCTCGTCAAAGAAGAAACGCACGCGTTCGACCACCTGATCGAAGCGCTCGCCGCCGGTCGGCGCGTAGAGCCGTGCCTGGGTTGGAGCACGCTCGCCGAGTTCCGGCTCGCGCGCGACGATCTGCGCCCACGTCAGCCCTTCCCACGCGCCGAAATCGAATTCGCGCAGCCGTGCATCGGTCGCCACGCGGAGCCCGTGCGGCGCCGCGATCGCGCGCGCCGTTTCCAGTGCGCGCACGAGGTCGCTCGCGTACACATGCGTGAACGGCATATTGCGCAGTGCATCGGCCAGCGCGCTCGCTTGTCCGCGTCCCCTGGCCGAGAGCGGCACGTCGGTATGTCCTTGAAAACGGTGCGATGCGTTCCATTCGGTCTGGCCGTGGCGCACGAGAATCAGTTCCATGAGGTTACTTACAGCGCTTGCGTCGCAGTGTCCACGGCGAGACCACGTAAATGCTCGTCGGCGCATTCCTCGAGCAGCTCCCACGAGCCGCCGCCGCGAAAGGCGGCGTAACCGCCGTTGAGCACACGCGGCTCCCATAACCGCGCGAGCGGTCGATGCATCGCGGTGAGAATCGCCACGCGAACCAGCACGTCGTGGGTGACGATCGCGACGTTGTCCGCGCGTCCGAGCCGCGCGACGAACGCGAGCCAGCGGCGCTCCACGTCGGCAAGAGTCTCGCCGCCCTCGAAGCGCGCGCGTTCGGGATGTTCGCGCCACGTCCGCAATGCCTCGGGATCCTCGCGAACGATGTCGGCCCGCAGCCGTCCCTCCCACGCGCCGTGCGCGATCTCGATCAGATCGCGATCCTGCTCGAGCGAAAGGCCGAGTCTCTCGGTCAGAGGCCGTGCCGTATCGACGCAGCGAGCGAGCGGGCTTGCAATGATACGCGTGATTTCGGAATCCGCGAGCGCGTCCGCGAGTGCGCGCGCTTGTGCGATCCCAACTTCCGTCAGATGCGACTCACGCTGGCCTTGATAGCGCCCCTCGCGATTCCAATCGGACTCACCGTGCCGCGCAATGTAGATCATTCCTTATGATCCTGAGCTTGTCGAAGGATCACAGACGAACGAGGCGCACCGACGCCATGCCTTCGACCTGCGCGATTCGTTCGAGCACTGCCCGATCGATTTCGCGGTCGACTTCCAGTACCATCATCGCGCCGCCGCCGCGCGTGGTGCGCGCCACCTGCATGGTGGAAATATTCACGTTCTCCTCGCCTAAAATCGTACCGATGCGGCCGACCATGCCCGGTACGTCGCGATGATGCGTGACCAGCATCGTTCCGTCGGCCACCGCGTCGATCTCGAATCCGTCGATCTCGACGATGCGCGGGCCGTGCGGCAATACGGTGCCCACGATGCGGTGATCGCCGGCCGCCACGACCAACGCGGCCCGGAACGGCGATGCGTCCGGTTCGCGCGATATCACCGTGCTTACGCCGATCTCGCGCGCGATTGCCGCAGCGTTGACCAGCGTGACGCGCCGGTCGGTTATGAGCGGCAGCGCACCGGCCAACAGCGCACCGGCAAAGGGTTCGGCCTCCACCGATTCGAGTTCGCCTTGCAAGACTAGCGCGATTTCGTGTCGCAGCGGATCGTCGAAGAGCTGCGGCACGGCTGCGCCCAGCCGGTGCGCGAGATCGACGAAGGCGCTCGCGCGTTCCGCGTCGGCCCCGTGGAGAATCGGGGCGTTGACCGCGCCGCTGGCCGGACGGCCCCCTAGCACGCGCACGACGTCGACGGCGAGTTCGAGCGCGATCCGCTCGAGAGCTTCGTAGGTCGATCCGCCCAGATGCGGCGTCGCGACCACGCGGTCGTGGGTAAGCAAACGCGCCGAAGCGGAGTCCGGCGGCGGCGGTTCTTGCGGAACTACGTCGATCGCAACCGCGCGTAACCGCCCACGCTCGAGCGCTTCGAGCAATGCATCGGCGTCGATCACGCCGCCCCGGGCACAGTTCACCAGCACGGCGTCGTCGCGCATGCGCGAAAGCGCGCGCCGGTCGATCATGCCGCGCGTCTGCGCGGTCAGTGGAACGTGCAACGTGATCACCTGCGAGCGTTCGAGGAGATCGTCGAGCGCGCACAGCTCCACGTTCAACGCGCGGGCGCGCGATGCGGTGAGATACGGATCGTGCGCGACTACGCGCATCCCGAATGCCGCGGCACGCGAAGCGACGTTGCTGCCGATGCGGCCGAGCCCGATGATACCGAGCATCTTACCGTGCAGCTCATGCCCCACGAAGGGTTTGCGTTCCCAGCGCCCCGCGTGGACGCCCGCGTGTGCCTGCGGCACGTGACGCATCGCGGCGAGCAAGAGCGCGAAGGTGTGTTCGGTCGCGGCGAGCGTGTTCGCGCTTGGCGTATTGACCACGACGATGCCGGCGGCGGTGGCGGCCTCCACGTCGATCGCATCGACGCCCACGCCCGCGCGCGCGACGACCTCGAGGCGCGGCGCCGAATCGAGCAACGCCGCATCGACGCGTGTTTCCGAGCGCACGATCAGCCCGCGCGCTTCGTGAAGCGCTTCAAAGAGGGCCTCACGCGGTCTGCCGACGAGGGAAATTACCTCCGCGCCGGCCTCGCGCAAGACTGCAAGACCGCGTTCGTCAAACGGTTCGGCGACGACGACGCGTCCAAGGGAACTGGGGGAGACCATGGGCCGCAGCTTCGCCCGAGGGCTCGCCCTCCCTTGCGTCGTACCCGGTCCTTCGCAATGTCCAAGAACGGCGACGTGCGGCTCTCTGTCCGCAAAATGTACAAACTCTACATCAATGGCGCGTTTGTACGCTCGGAATCCGGCCGCAGCGATCCGTTGTGGGACGGAAAAGAATTTGGTGCGAACATTGCGCGCGCATCGCGCAAGGACGCGCGCGACGCGGTCGTTGCCGCGCGCGCTGCGCAGCCGGGGTGGTGGAAAACCGCGCCGAGTACGCGCGGACTGGTTCTCTATCGCTTGGCCGAGATGATGGAAGCGCGCCGCGACGAGCTGACCGAGCGCGTGCGGGAAGGCGCGGAGTGCTCGGAAGCCGAGGCCGAACGCGAAGTCACCGCGGCGATCGACCGTACCGTGTGGTACGCCGGTTGGTGCGATAAGTACGCAGCTCTGCTCTCGACGCGCAACCCGGTCGCCGGCCCGCATTTCAATTTCTCGACCGCGGAACCGATGGGCGTGGTGGTCGTGTGCGCACCGGACCGTCCCGCTCTGCTGGGTCTGATCTCGGTGCTGCTGCCGCCGGTCGTCGCCGGCAACGCGGTCGTCGCTCTCGCCTCGGAATTCGATCCGCGCACGGCGGTCGTCTTCGCCGAGGCACTTGCGACCAGCGATCTTCCGGCGGGCGTGGTCAACGTGCTTACCGGCTATCGGAACGAGATCGCCCCGGTCATGGCCAAGCACATGGACGTGAACGCGATCGTCGTGCCGCGCGGCGATCCGCAGCTGCGCGACACGGTCGAACGGGAATCGGCGGAAAACGTGAAACGCGTACGGCTCTATCCGATGCGTTCGCGCGACGAATGGTTTGCCTCGAGCGCCCAGAGTCTGGGCGACATCGGCGACTTCTGCGAAATCAAGACGATCTGGCATCCCGCGGGGGTCTGAGCCGGTGAGCTACCGACTCCCGATGCACCAGCGCCTCTCCAACGCGCTGAGCTATGGGGAGTTCCAGATCTTCTACCAACCGGTTGTTCGCTTGGCTGACGGGGCGATCCATGGGATGGAAGCGCTGTGCCGGTGGCCGCAGCGCGACGCGACCTTTGCATCGCCCGAAACCTTCATCACGCAGGCCGAAACCTCGGGATTCATCGTGCAGCTCGGCGAGTGGGTGATGCGCACCGCGATCGATCAAGTCAGCCGCTGGCAGGGCGAACACGCGCGCGATCTTCACTTGGCCGTGAATCTCTCGGGCCGCCAATTTCTCCATCACAACTTGGCCAAGAGCATTGAGGAAGCGGTACGCAGCGCGCACTTGCGTCACAACACACTCGAGTTCGAAATCACCGAAAGCGTTGCCATGCACAACGCCGAGGATTCGATCGGGATCATGCGTCAACTCAAAGGGCTCGGTCTTGCGCTTGCGCTCGACGATTTTGGGACGGGGTACTCCTCGCTCTCCTACCTCAAGCGCTTTCCGATCGACAAGCTCAAAATCGACAAGTCGTTCGTGCGCGACATCCCCGACGATACCAACGACGTCGCGATCGTTTCCGCGATCATCGCGATGGCGCACGCGCTCGGCCTCTCGGTTCAGGCGGAGGGCGTCGAGACCCAGGACCAGGCGGACTTCCTCGCCGACTGCGGATGTGAGTTCGCTCAAGGCTTCTTGTTCGGGCGCGCGCTGCCCGCCGGTGAATTCACAGCCCTCTTGGCAGGCGGGCGCTAAAAAGAGCCATAATTTAACGGTCGACTGCTACTTTCTCGGGGGGTTTATCTATGTCTGTTCGTGCCTCTCGCGCGTTCGGAGCGCTGATTGCCCTGACGGCCCTCGTGTACGCCTGCTCAGGCGGCTCCGGCCAGTCACCGACCCCGTCGCTCGGCTCCGGCAGCGACCCCGGCCAATTGACGAACTTCCGCGCCGCGACCAGCGCGGAGAAGGGCGAGGTCCGCCCATCGCTTTCGGTCGGCAGCCGTGTTCCCGCAACCGACTCGCGCGGCAAGCCCGGTTACTACACGCTCGTCACATCGCTGACTACCAACGACAAGCTTGATTTCAGCGAATGGACGAGCCGCTGCGATCCCGATATCTTTCGCGCGCCGTGGTACGTCTCGCTCCGGAATCTCTCGCTGACGGTTCCCACCACGACGCTTGCGGTGTGCTCGTCGAGTTCCGCGACCGCCACGCCCAGCCCGACACCGACGCCGACTGTCACGCCGGAACCGGTTTCGAGTTCCTTCAGCGTCACGCGCGCGTCTTCGTCGCAGGCGGCCGGCCTGTACATCGTCAAAATCGATATCGGCTTCTTAGACCTGAGCGTGGACACACTCAGCGGCCCGGCGACGACGGCGAACGGCGAGTGGACATTCTATCCCGACGAATCCACGACAAACTTCCAGTTCGGACATTTCTACGCGTTCTTCGTGGCACAGTGGAACGCGGGCAGCGCGCCGACGGCATCGCCATCGCCGACGCCTACGCCGACCTCAGCCTCGTTCTAAGAAACACCAGGACTCTGGTTCGGCCGATGCCAATCGACGAGAGGCTCCGAAAGGAGCCTCTCGCTTTACGGAGGGGTGGTCGAGCGGTTGAAGGCACTCGCTTGGAAAGCGAGCAGACGTGATAAGCGTCTCGAGGGTTCGAATCCCTCCCCCTCCGCGGGCTTTATCCGCCAAAGCTGAAGCTTTGTCGTTTAAAGCCGTCGTGGCTGCGCTCGCCCCCTGGGCTCGCTTCGCTCACGCTGTGACGTTCGATGCACCCCCGCACGGGCTTAATAGTAAGGCTGAAGCTTTGTCGTCTGCGTTACTAATTGCGGTCGAGTAATCGCCATTCGCCGGCGATTTTTATCCAGCGGTCGATCGTGTTCGTGCTGTGGCCATGGATGCCGACATACTCGGCATAGACCTCGAGGCGGTTGCCGTGCAGAACGATCTTGCGCACCAAGACAGTGAGCGGATCGTATTCGAACGTCGCGAGCTTCATGCGCGCGCGATCTTTGAAGTGCGGAGCGAGCACGCTTGCCTCTTGCGTCGGATCGTGCGTGACGGCGTTGCCGAGCTGCGCGTAGCGCTGCGCGATCGTCGACTGAACTTCCATCGGAACGGGCATGCGGAAACCTCCGAGGCTTGCGCAAAGGCGCAGCGCGGCGTAGCGTTCGTGGTATGGCCCGCATACTGCTACAGACCACGATTCCCTACGCCGCGGACGATTGGCACGTCGGCCGCTTCTCGCTCCTGCGCGATGAGCTGGCGCGCGCCGGCCATGCGGTCACCGCCCGCAATCGCGAGCCCGACGCCGGCAGCGACGATCCGGTGCTTTCGACGCTCGCGCGCGCCTCGTTCGATCAACTCTGGTTGATGGGCGTCGACACGGGCGACGGCCTGAGCGACAACGACGTCGCCGGCATCATCGCATTTCGCGATGCCGGCGGCGGCGTGTTGACCGCGCGCGATCATGCCGACCTGGGCGCCTCGATCCGCAAACTCGGTCTGCTCGGGGTGGTCAATCACTTTCACAACTTCAACCCCGAGGAAGAGCCGGCGCGCCGCGCGCAGGACGATCAGGACGACCCCGACATTCCGTGGCCCAACTATCACTCGGGATCGAACGGCAATTATCAGCGCGTCGAACTGATCGAACCGGTGCACGAGATCTTTCGCTCCGATCGCGCACCGAACGGCGCGATCGAATTCTTCCCCGCGCATCCGCACGAAGGGGCGGTCGGCGCACCGGCGAGCGAGTCGCGGGCGCGGGTCGTCGCGCGCGGGCGCAGCACGCAGAGCGGGCGCTCGTTCAACATCGCGGTCGTCATCGATGGTGAGCCGGGCCGCGCGGTCGCGGAATCCACGTTCCATCATTTCTGCGATCTGAACTGGGACGTCGATCGCGGTTGCCCATCGTTCGTCACCGACAAACCGGGCGATGAGATGAAGCGCGATCCGCAGCGGCTCGAAACCTTCAAAGAGTACGTGCGCAACATCGCACGCTGGCTCACACCGGCGGCTTAGCTGCCCTCGGGCGCGACACCCTCCACGTGCGCAAGCCAAAAATCGAATGACGCGCGCGCCTGTTCTTCCAGCATCGCGTCACCGGTCACGATTTCGCGTTCGAGCTGATGGTGCAACGTCGAGCGTCCTCCGTAATTTGCGTCCATCAGGATGTCGGCGCGCATCAGCGCATCCAGCATGTCGGGCTCGAAGCGGACTTTCGGCGGCAAGGTGCTGATGATGATTTCCGGCGGGTTTTCACTGGGCCAGGGCTGCGCATCGTAGCGTTCGCAGGCCGCCTGTACTTTCTCTTGGTTGCGTCCCCAGACGAACATATACGCGTCGTTTTCCGAGAAATGGCCGAGGATCGCCCGAGCGGTCGGGCCGTAGCCGAGAACGCCGACGCGCTTGAGCGCGACGGGCTCTTCCAGCAGCACTTCGAGCGCGCTGCGCGCGCCGATGCCGTCGGTATTGTGCCCGATGATCTGCGGCCCGAAAAACAGCGTGTTCACCGCCTGCGCGCGCTGCGCTTCTTCGGTCAGCACGTCGCACGCGTGCAGCGCTTCTTCTTTGAGCGGCGTGGTGACGTTGGCGCCGGTGTAGCCGTCCATCCGCATGCGCCGAATCACCGCGACCGCGTTGACCGCGGGCACCCGGATGGCGACGTAACTCCCGTCCTCGATCTCGGCTTCGCGCAGAAGGTGCCGATGGATCTCGGGGCTGCGGCTGTGCGCGACGGGATCGCCGATGACCGCGAGTTTCATGCTTTCCTCACTCGGTCGGACGATCGGGCAACATCAAGCGCTCGAAAAACCGGAAGATCTTCGTGATCGGAAAATCCTTGCGCTCGATCGGCTCGGTAAGAATGGTGTAGAGCCCGCAGAGTTTGCCCGAGAGCACGTCGGTGAAGAGCTGATCGCCGACGACGGCGATCTGCTTGCGCGGAAGGCTGAGCATGCGAACGGCCCGCATCACCCCGAACGGCAGCGGTTTGAGCGCGTTCGGAATACACGGGATCTTCAGCTGCTCCGCGATCGACGTCACGCGCACGGTAAAATTGTTGGAGACCATCACCATCGCGAAGCCGCGCAGCCGCGCTTGCTCGACCCAAGCGACGTGATCGGCCTCGAGTTCGGTCTGGCGGAAGCCCATCAGGGTGTTGTCGAGGTCGATGATCAGACCGCGAAAGCCGTGCTCGTAGAGGGTGTCCACGCTGACCCCGGCCAGGCGCGAGACGTAGCGGTCCGGACCGAACATTTGCGCTGCGTTCCGACGGCTTATCCCCGGTATCCTCGGAAGGCTCCACAGCCTCTCCTCGCGGCGCGAGGGCCATCCCCGCTTTCTCCGCAGCTTTTTGCCGTTCTCCACACGGCAACCACAAGGAAGACAACCGGCCCGACCCCAATATCTTGTGCCAATGCGGGTATTGTGACACAATAGGTGTCCCGACAGCCCTCCGACGCACCCGATACGAACAGGTGTTCGCATAGCTAGCCGCGAAGTCTTCTCATTCCCCCAAAACGAGCAAGGAGCAGCTCTTCCATGAAGTTTCGCCGCCTCTATTCCACCCTCGGCGACCCCTACGCGGGCCTCGAATTCGAACCGCGTACCTCACGCATCGTCAACCCCGACGGCTCGGTGATTTTCGAAGCCAAGGACGTCATGGTCCCGACCGGCTGGAGCCAGGTCGCGGTCGACGTCCTGGCCCAGAAATATTGCCGCAAGGCCGGCGTCCCGAGCTCGACGGTGCGCGTGCCCGAAGAGGGCGTGCCGGAGTGGCTGTGGCGCTCGGAGGCGGCCTCGGATGCCACGTTCGGGGCGGAACGCGACTCGCGCCAGGTCTTCAACCGGCTCGCCGGCTGCTGGACCTATTGGGGCTGGAAGTACAACTATTTCGATTCCGAGGACGACGCGCGCGTCTATTACGACGAAATGTCGGCGATGCTCGCGCGTCAAGTCGGCGCGGCGAATAGTCCGCAGTGGTTCAACACCGGCTTGCATTGGGCGTACGGCATTTCGGGCCCGGCGCAAGGGCATTACTACGTCGATCCGCACAGCGGCGAAGCGGTCAAATCGACCTCGGCATTCGAAAGGCCGCAAGTTTCCGCGTGCTTACCGCATCACGCGCTTGTTTCCACGCCGGATGGACCAATTTCGATCGGTGATATTGTCGATGCTAAGCTGATCGGTCAATGGGTCTACGACGAGCATGGTCTCACTCAGGTCGTTGCCGTTATGCCGAACGGAACCAAACCGGTCGTGCGCGTCAACCTTTCCAACGGCAATTTCATCGAGGCTACCGCCGATCACCGCGTTCGTGTGAGAACATCTAAGTCGCGAACGGCTGCATGGAAGCGAATCGACGAGTTGCAACCCGGCGATCGCCTCATCGAGAGAACGAATACTGCTATTCTCAAGCGTTCAGCTTCACTAGCTGACATTGCCGAGGCTTCACTTGCCGGCTGGGTCCAGGGCGACGGCTTCGTCGGGAAGTATCGCACGGGAACGAACAAGAGCCTGACCCTTGAAGCTCTGGCCGTAAACGGTGACGAGCGCGCCCATGTGAGCGCCATTTCAGAAATCGCGCTCGCCGGCTTACATTACAACGAGTCGACGCGCCCAACGCCGATCGGGGGCGTGCAAGTGACACGCCGCCGTTATTATGGCGAAGTGCTCCGCTCATTCGTCGAGCAGTATGAACTCGAAAAACGAAGCGAAGAACTCCGCGTACCGAAGGCAATTATGCGCCTCGGCCGGGACGCCGTTTGTGAATACCTGCGCTCCCTTTTCCAAGCCGACGGGTGTGTAACGAGCCAGGGTAAAGTTGAATTTGGCACGGTCTCTCGAGAATTCGCAGATGACGTTTCTGCACTTCTGCGCAATCTCGGGATCGGCAACATCGTACGGACGTATGGCCCATACGATGACGTGCGGAGGCCGTTTACCAAAGTACAGATCGCACGCGAATGCGATCGCTTGCGGTTTAGCGAGCACGTTGGCTTCGTCGACGACGAAAAATCGCACAAGTTGATGCAAACGTTTCTGCGGCCCGGAAAGTACTCACGCAGGGAACGCTTGCTCAGTGTGTTGTCGGTAACGCCGGTTGGCGTCATGCCCGTCTACGATATACAAACGACTAGCGGCAGTTTCCTGACGCGCAACGTCGTCGTCCATAACTGTTTTATCCTCTCCATTGAAGACGATCTGGTCAACGAAGGCGGCATTTTCGACGGATTGATTCGCGAAGCGCGCATCTTCAAAGGAGGCTCGGGTTCCGGTGCCAACTTCTCCAAGCTTCGCGCCGAAGGCGAAAAGCTCACCGGCGGCGGCACGTCGAGCGGCTTGATGTCGTTCCTCAAGGTCTTCGATCGCGCCGCGGGTGCGATCAAATCCGGCGGCACCACGCGCCGCGCCGCCAAGATGGTCGTGCTCAACGCCGATCATCCCGACATCGAACAGTTCGTGACATGGAAGGTTCGCGAGGAGCGCAAGGTCGCGGATCTGGTGATCGGATCGCGCATTCTACAAGAGCAACTCAACGCAGTCATGGCTGCCGCGCACGACACACGCATTCCGGAAAGTTCGCGCCTCGACGTCGCGTTCAACCCGCATCTGCGTGAAGCGCTGCGCAAAGCACTCGCGATGGGCGTGCCCAGCGGCGCGACGCAGCAGGCGTTGGATTACGCGCGTCAGGGCTACAAGAGCTTGGAGATCGAGCAGTACGACACCGGTTGGGATTCCGAGGCATATAACACGGTCTCCGGTCAGAATTCGAACAACTCGGTTCGCTTGACGAACGCGTTCTTCGATACGCTCGATAAAAACGAGGATTGGGCGCTGACCTCGCGCACCAACGGCAACACGGTCAAGACGATCAAAGCCGCGGATCTGTGGGAACAAATCGGTCTTGCCGCCTGGCAATGCGCCGATCCCGGATTGCAATTCGACGACACGATTCAGGAGTGGCACACGTGTTCGAACGACGAGCGCATCAACGCAACGAACCCGTGCGTCACCGGCGACACGCTGATTGCCACGGCCGATGGCCCTCAGCGCATAGCCGAGCTCGTCGGTAAGGCTGCGTTTGTCATTGGCTCCGATGGCAAGCCGCACTTTGTTAACAAGATCTTCTCGACTGGCCACAAACCCGTCTACCGGCTTGTGACAAAGGCGGGCTATACGCTGGACCTGACCGCCGACCACAAGGTCCTCACTGAGAACCGTGGCGATGTCGCGGCTTCCCAACTGCGGGAAGGTGATCGAATTCTTCTATCCGGTTCTGGCTTCGGTAGCGAGCCATTGGATGAAAAGATCGCCGTCGGCATTGGCGTAGCTGTCGGCGATGGCTGTGTGACCAATGGCGACAGCAATAGCCTCATCCTAACCATGCACGACGACGAAAGGCCAGTGCTTCAAGATATCGCAGATGGCATTAACATATTAAAGGCCGCGATGCTCGACGACGGTCGCAGCCGACGAGCCACAATGGTCACCGCGCCTCAGTCCGCATCGGGAACACGAATCTCGATTGGGAACAAGCGCGTCATCGAACTCTTCTCTCGCTTCGCCGTACTAAATCACGGGAGCGCCAAGAAGCGGTTTACCGACGCTGTCTACCGTCTCGATAAAAATTCGACAGCGGCACTACTGCGCGGCCTCTTTACTGCCGACGGAACAGTCGCGAATTATGGTGAGAAGTCGCAATATATCTCGCTCGACTCTTGTTCGTTGGAGCTTTTGCAGCAAGTTCAATATATGCTGCTTTCCTTCGGAATCAAAGCAAAGCTCTACACGGATCGCCGCACGTCTTCTTCTTCCATGTGTCCGGATGGGAAAGGCGGTCTTTCGAAGTACGACGTCGTCCAGATGCACTCACTTCGCATTTCCCGCACGTCCCGTCTTGCCTTCGAACGCGAGATAGGTTTCCACGTTGGCTCGCATAAAGCTTCGGCATTGAGGCGTCTAAACAATTCCGTTACGTGTTATCGCGATCATTTAGCCGACAAGTTCGAAAGATTGACCCCTATCGGCCGAGCTGATGTATACGATTTAACCGAGCACGACACTGAGCACTTCGTTGGTAACGGTTTGCGAATACATAATTGTTCGGAATACGTATTCATAGATGACAGTGCCTGTAACTTGGCATCCTTGAATCTCGTGAAGTTCGAGGACGAACGCGGAAGCTTTGATGCAAAGCGTTTTGCCGAAGCAGCGCGCGTCTGGACGACCACGCTGGAAATTTCCGTCGCAATGGGACAAATGCCGTCCAAGACGATTGCCGCGAAGAACCACAAGTATCGTACGCTCGGCCTTGGCTATGCCAACCTCGGCACGCTGCTCATGCGCATGGGTCTACCTTATGATTCCGAGGAAGCATTTGGCTGGTGCGCGGCGATCAATGCGCTGATGACCGGTTCGGCCTATCGTACGTCGGCCGAAATGGCGCAGCAGCTTGGCGCGTTCGAACGCTACGAAGCTAATCGCGAGCCAATGCTCCGCGTGATCCGCAATCATCGTAACGCAGCCTACGATGCCAATCTCGGAGAGTACGAAGGGCTCAGCATCAAACCCGTCACCTATGCCCCGACGCTGTTCACGCAAGAGACGTGGGCACTCGCGCGCAAGATGTGGGATGACGCGCTCGCTATCGGCGAAGTCTCGGGTTTCCGCAATGCTCAGACGGTCGTGATCGCGCCCACGGGTTGTCTCACCGGCGATTCGATGGTTATTACCGATCGCGGCCTGATGCGGCTCAATCGCCTTGGCAATGGAGATGGCGCGAAGTGGCAAGACGTCGATTTCCGCGTTCTAACCGACGACGGCGAGCAGAAGGCAACAAAATTCTTCGTCAACGGTGTCGAGCATACGCGGCGCATTGTCACCAAGAGCGGCTACGTTATTCAGGGTACGCCGACGCACCGGATCAAGGTCGTTGATCCGGCAAGCGGCGATCTCCAGTGGAAGCGCATGGCCGACGTTGCGCCGGACGATGTCGTCGCGCTTTCCATGGGCAAGCTCATCGGGACGCCGAAGACCGTCGCGCTACCGGACATCAGCGAGGAATACTGGACCGGCGATTACACCACGCGCGTACCGCGCACGATGGATGCTGATCTCGCAGAGCTCGTCGGCTACTTCATGGGCGATGGGTCCTTCCACAGCAAGGGCCTGCGTTTCTGCGTCGCAAACGCCGACACGGACGTTGCCGAACGGCTCTGCAAACTCGCGAAATCTCTCTTCAATCTCGATGCCGTATGTACAAAGAAGACCGGCTACACCGAGGTCGCGATCAATTCGGTACCATTGACCCTCTGGTGGGAGGCCTGTGGTTTCAAGAAGCTACCACCAACCGAAGGCCACAGCGGGAAGGGATACGTGCCGCGGATCCCCGATGCATTGCTTGCGACGAACGATCCGGTGATCTACGGTGCGTTCGTGCGCGGCCTTTACGAAGCCGACGGCACCGTAACGAGCGGGGTACCGTGTTGGACGACCGCATGCCGTGAATTCTCGGGCGAAGTGAAGACTCTACTCCTGCTTCTGGGCATCCCGACGACGACGACAACCAATATCTCCGGCTGGGGCCAGTCAGAGACCTATTGTACGCGGGTACGGAACGTTTCATACAACAAAGTCTTTGTGAGTGTGGCGGGCTTCATCGGCGCACGCAAAGCAACGGCGGTGGCGCACAACGATTCGTGGCAGGGTCGTAAGAAGGATAACGTCTACATCGGCGAGACCGCGTTCCGCGAGCTCGTCTCGACGGGCAGCGTCTCGAAGGCCGTTCTCTACAACTCCAACAGACGCTACCGCGGCGCGATTTCGCGCCACCTTGCGACGCAGATCGTTGCCCGGACCGGTAACGAGGAACTAGCATGCTCGCTTGACTTCTACTACGACCATGTTACGAGCAACGAAGACGGCGGCGAGCAATTGACGTACGATCTCTCCGTGCCTGCGAACGTCACGTACATCGCAAACGGCTTCATTTCGCACAACACCATCGGGCTGGTCATGGATTGCGATACGACCGGTATCGAGCCCGACTTTGCGTTGGTGAAGTTCAAAAAGCTCGCCGGCGGCGGCTATTTCAAGATCGTCAATCAATCCGTCGATGCGGCGTTGCATCGCCTCGGCTATTCGCAAGAGCAGATCGAAGAGATCGAAGCTTACGCCAAGGGTACCGGCACGCTCTTCGAGGCGCCGCACGTCAACCGCGCAACGCTCAAAGCCAAGGGTTTCGACGACGAGGCGATCGCGCGCATCGAGGCGGCGCTTCCAGGCGCGTTTGAGCTGCCGTTCGTCTTCAACAAATTCGTCCTCGGCGAGGAATTCTGCAAGGACAAGCTCGGGCTGAGCGACGAGCAGCTCAACGACTGGAACTTCTCGCTCCTGCGCGACGGCCTCGGTTTTACGACGCAACAGATCGAAGAAGCCTCGGCACATATCTGCGGACGTATGACGTTGGAAGGCGCACCGCACCTCAAGGACGAGCATTTGCCGGTCTTCGATTGCGCTACGCCCTGCGGCAAGTACGGCACGCGGTACATCCGCCCCCTCGCCCATGTCGACATGATGGCGGCCGCGCAGCCGTTCGTTTCCGGCGCAATTTCGAAGTGCGTCGTGGGTGAGACACTGTTGACAACCGAAAATGGGCTCGTTCGCATCGAATCTCTGCACCAGGGTGAACGTGATGACTCATTCCGTTTGCACGAAATGCGCGTCGCCTCGCTCAACGGTTCTCGCAATACCGACGCATTCTACTTCGGCGGCAAGCGCCAGGTCCGCGAGATTCGCCTGCGCTCGGGCCACCGCGTGGTCGGAACCCCGAATCACCGTGTTTTGACGTGCGGCGATCAAGGGTTAGCATGGCGTTACCTCTCGGACATCCAACCGGGCGAGTACGTTGCCACGCAATATGGCGATGACCTTTGGTCGAGCGAGGCTGCCCGGTTCGACGACTTTATCGCGTCTCCGAGCTACGGCTCACAAAAGAACGTAAGCGTTCCTGAGCAGATGACATCGGATCTCGCGTTCTTCCTAGGCGCCTACGCGGCTGAGGGACATACCTCGCGTTCCAACTACACCGTCAACATAACGAATTCGGTGGAAACGGTGCTCCTTCGCGTGCAGGACGCTGCGCGATCGGCATTTGGGATTGAAGGAAAGATTCTTCACCCGGCCGATCGTTGCTCGAGCATCGTCTTCGCCTCGAAGACACTCGTCGAGTTTCTGGAATATCTTGGATGTGGCTCGCGCGCACGCGCGAAGCGGATCCCGGATGCAGTTCTGCGGTCACCGCGCGAACACGTACTGGCGTTTCTCACCGGCCTTTTCCTCGACGCCTACGTTACGACAGAAGGATTGAGCAAGTGGGCGCTTTGTCTCGACTCGCCTGCACTGCTCGACGATCTTCAAGCCGTCCTCACCAACCTTGGCATCGTTCACAGCCGCATCGAGAAGCTCAACCGGCAGAACGGAAAGACGTACGGTGAGGTCCATGCAGCGGGCCGTCAGGCGCAAAAGCTGCTCGCCATGGTTCAGTTCCCGGAGCCCGCGAAACTCGCTCGCACCTGGTCGATCCTTACCGATAGCTTCGCGCAGAGCGCGGCAGACGTTGTTCCTGGTGTCAGCGGCCGCGCGCTGTACGATTTGCTGCCGCGCGGTACCTCCGGCCGGAGCGGAGCAGGTACGGGAGGCGTACGCAGCCGTTACACCAACCTGCTTGATTCGCGTACAAAACATGTCTCCTGGGAAACGCTACAGCGCCTCTCCAAGGAGATTGAACTTCCCGAGTGGCTGGACGAGATTGTGAACCGGAATCTTCACTTCAGCCCGGTCGAATGCGTCGCCGACGCCGGCGAGCGCCTCGTCTACGACATTTCCGTGCCCGTAACCCACGCCTTTGTCGGCAATGGCATTGTGAACCATAACACGATTAATTTTCCGTCCACTGCAACAATCGCCGATATCAAAGAGGCGTACCGGTATAGCTGGGAGCGCATGATCAAGGCGGTCGCGCTCTACCGCGACGGCTCGAAGCTCTCGCAGCCGTTAGCCGCAAGTTTCGATTTCGGCGGCGATGCATCGATTGGCGAAGAAGTTCCACAGGCGCAGCCGTTCCAGCAGCCGCTGCAAGTGGCCGAGAAGATCGTCTACCGCTATATCGCAAAGCGCCGCAGCATGCCGGCGCGCCGCAGCGGTTACACGCAGAAAGCGGTGATCGGGGGACACAAAGTCTACCTGCGCACCGGCGAGTACGACAACGGGCAGCTCGGTGAGATCTTCATCGACATGCATAAGGAAGGCGCCGCGTTCCGATCGCTGATGAACAACTTCGCGATCGCGGTGAGCCTAGGTCTGCAGCACGGCGTGCCGCTCGAGGAATACGTGGAGGCCTTCACCTTCACGCGCTTCGAGCCCAATGGTCCGGTGGTCGGTCATCAGAACATCAAGATGGCGACCTCGCTACTCGACTACATCTTCCGCGAGCTGGCGGTGAGTTATCTCGGGCGTTACGATCTCGCCCACGTGCAGCCGTCGATGGAGATGGATGCGATGGACGTGGGCGGATCCGGCGAGGAGTACATCGCCGAAGAAGCCGGTCCGACGCGCGTGCGCCCGGCCGGCGTCGCCGAGAAATTCCACCCCGTCTCGACACATCTGCGCCCCGGCAAGGACGAGGGCGATCACGGCGACCCCGGCGGCGGCATGCACGCGCCGGCGATGCACGATACACCGAAGCCGTTGCCGCACGCTGCCACGTCAACCGCGGTCATGTCGAAAGTCGAAGCGGTCAATGCTTCCAAGGCGAAAGGCTACACGGGGAACGCCTGCGGCGAATGCGGGCAACTCACCATGGTCCGCAACGGCGCCTGCGAGAAGTGCGACAACTGCGGAGCGACGAGCGGATGTAGCTAAACCGGTGCAGCAGGTGTGGTGACAGAACTCACGCGACATCCTTCCCCCGTGCCAGGTCCGCAAGGCCTTGCATGGGACGGTACGACTATGTGGGTGACGAGCGCCGCAGATGGCCACTTGTATGCGATCGATCCTCAGATGTGGACGGTCCAGCGCGAGTTCGTTTCGCCGTCCGCGTCATTGGGCATCACATTTACCGGCTCCGATTTCCGGTTGATCCTGGCGCCGGCGATCGACGAACCGGACCTCGAGCGCGATCACCGCTACGTCTATGCATTTTCGCCTGACGCCGGATTTGCCGAGTGTTTCGTTTGTCCGGATAACTCAGGCTCGTTCCTGGCCTATGGAAACGGAAGCTTGTATCTCTCGCAGGCCTGGGATAAGAAACTCATCGAACTCGACAAACACGGCGCCGCCGTGCGCGAAGTGCAATTGGAGCGCCGCCCGGTCGGCATGACGATCGTCGACGGCGCCTTCTACCTCGCGACCGTCGACGACGAGTGGGGCGACGGACGCTTCGAGCGACTCGGCATCGGCGATGATGCGTCATCGATACAAGCGCTTCGCTCGTTTCCCTTCAAACCGCGCAGCGTTGTATTCGATGGAGCGCGGTTCTGGGTCGCCGATCGCAATAACCACGCGATCGTGTCGTTTGCGCCAAGTACCTGACCTAGCGGGCGTGGGTGCACGTCATCAGCGGCAGCATACGCGCCGGGCAGCGAATGCCGCCACCACACGACCGGAAAGTACCCAGCGCCCTACGAACTAGGGCCCTGATGGCCATGGCAAAGCAGCGGGGCGGCCCGGTTCACAACCTGCCCGCCGACTTCCGCAAAGCAATCGAGTCCGACGCGATCGCGAAGGAAGTGTGGGCCGACATCACGCCGCTGGCCCGCAACGAGTGGATCTGCTGGGTTACGTCCGCGAAGAAAGACGAAACCAGGCAAAAGCGCATAACCGTCGGGCTCGACAAGATGCGCAAGGGCATGCGCCGTCCGTGCTGCTGGCCCGGCTGCCCTCACCGCTAGGGAAACCTGCGCACTCGCGCTGGAACGGACGGGCGACGTGAAATACCTCCGGCATCAGTCCGGGTGCAGCCCAGAGTTCAACGAGAGCGAAAGCAGACATTGAAAGAGCCGAAAGAGATTTGGAACGCGTTCGCAACGATCTGAACGATGCAACAGCATCGCTCGAGCGAAATTGGCGCGGGCAATCCGCGAAGCGACGCAAAGGGCACTCGAACGAACGGATCGGTTAGAATTCGACATGCGACAGGCCCTGGAAGAAATCAACAAGGCAGTGAAATAATCTGGATGGATGGTTACATGCATTTCTCCATTCGCACCACTTCGATTGCTCGTCCGACGCCCAGCTGCACATCGAACGTTTCACGCCGCGCGTATCCCCGAGCCTCGTAAAACTTCACACCGGTGAGCGTTGCAGCCATCTCGAGCCGTCGAAAACCCTCGGCAAGCGCGGCGCGCTCGCAAGCGTCAAGAATGAGCGTCCCAATGCCGCGCCGCGCCCATGACGGATGCACGAAGAACGCTCGGATCTTTGCGGCCTCGCGCACCGGATCGAGCAGCAACTCGTCGTGTCCATGCCACTGATCGCCGCCGAAGAGCGTCTTGCGCCGGCTCCAACCGCCGCAACCCACGATGTTCCGCTGCCGCGTCTCGTCCGCCGGAATCTCGGCTACGAAATACGTGCCGTCAGCGATCAGCGTGGTGTCGACGCCATACACTTCGACGATAGCCGCTTCGATCTGAGCGGCGGAATAATCTCCCGCCTGCAATCCTCGGACGGACGTCTCGATCAGGCGCTGCAGCTCCACGGCATCTGCTTGTCGTGCCGGACGAATCTGCGCGCGCGGCGTCATCCTCGCGCGGGAGCCGAAACGTAGCGCGCTCGCATCGAACGCGCTCCTTCGCCCAGGGCGCGCAGCTTTGCGTAGGCGACGTCACGTGACATCGGGGCCATGCCGCAGTTCGTAGTCGGGCTGATGGCTTCCGCCGGCAGATATTCGAGTGCCGTTTCCATCGTTCGCACGACGTCTTCCGGCGTCTCGATCTCGTCGGAAGCGACGTCGATGCAGCCGACCGCGACCGACTTCGCCTTCAGATGCGCAAGCACGTGCGGCGGGACGCGCGAACCCGCGAGCTCGATCGCGACCTGGTCGACGTTGCTGCGCGCCAGCATCGGAAGCACGATGTCGTACTGATCCCACTTCGCCCCGAGCGAACGCTTCCAGTCGTTGTTCGCCTGAATCCCGTAGCCGTAGCAGACGTGGACCGCCGTCTTGCACGATACGTCGCGAACGGCGGCATTGAGCGCGTCGATGCCCCACTCGTCGACCTCTTCGAAATACACGTTGAAGGCGGGTTCGTCGAGCTGAACGACGTCGACGCCGAGCGCGCACAGATCGAGGATCTCGTCGTGGATCACCTCGGCGAAGGCGAACGCGAGATCGCGCCGCGAGCCGTAGAAGCTGTCGTACAGCGTATCCACGATCGTCATCGGCCCGGGAATCGTGATCTTCAGCGAACGATCGGTCACGCTGCGAGCGAAGCCCACCTCCATCGCGTGCACGCTCGCCGGGCGGCGAATCGGGGCGACGACGCTCGGGCAATCGGCTTCATAGCGATCGGCGCGGATACCGCGCCGCACCTTCTTCGAAAAGTCGACACCTTCCAGACCGGCGACGAAGCCATGCACGAAGTGGTCGCGGGACTGTTCGCCGTCGGTCACCACGTCGATCCCCGCGCGCGCCTGCTCGAAGAGCGCGATCCGTGTTGCGTCGCGCATCGCTTCGGCGAGCGCGTCTCCGCTCTGGCGCCACTGCGGCCAGAGGCGTTCGGTTTCGGCGAGCCAGGATGGCTTCGGGAGGCTGCCGGCAATCGTGGTCGGGAAAAGCATAACGCGGGAATTTCGACTCGCCACCGGCAAACGACTCCCATGATCGAACGCCAAGTCGAGATCGTCACGTCCGCGGGGCGCATGGACACGTTCGTCACGCACCCCGAACGCGACGGGCCCTTTCCGGTCATCTTCTTTTACATGGATGCGCCCGGCATTCGCGAGGAGTTGCGCGACATGGCTCGCCGCCTCGCGAGCGTCGGCTACGTGGTCGTGCTCCCGAACCTCTACTATCGCGCCGGGACCGGAACGACGCTGGATCAATCCACCGTGCGCGACGAAGGAGGACCCGAGCGCGAGCGGATGTGGCAACTCATGTACAGCCTCACCAACGCGCTCGTCATGGACGACACGCGAGCGCTCTTCGATTTTATCGATGAGCAACCGTACGCGCGCACGGCCCGCATCGGCTGCGTCGGCTACTGCATGAGCGGCCAATTCGTTTTTACGGCCGCGGCGGAGTTCCCCGATCGCATCGCCGCGATGGCCTCACTCTACGGCGTGGGGCTCGTGACCGACCGGCCCGATAGCCCGCACCTGCGTGCGGATCGCATCGCGGCCGAAATGTACTTCGGCTGTGCCGAGGTCGACAGCTACGCGCCGCCCGAGGTCGTCGTCGAACTCGAACGCACGCTGGCGGCAACGAGCGCGGTTTTCGAGGTCGAACGCTATCCGGGAACCGAGCACGGTTTCGCGTTTCCCAAACGACCGGTGTACGATAAAGCCGCCGCGGAACGGCACTGGGAACGGCTATTCTCGCTCTTTCGTCGCTGCCTCGATTAGCCGAAGGCCCTCGGAACCGCCAGTCCTAAGACCACGCCATGATCGTTCTACTGGGCGTTGCGCTGGTCGTCGTCGGATTCGCGCTGCGCATCAATCCGCTGCTCGTCGTAACCGTCGCCGGCATCGTCTCCGCGTTGCTCGCCGGCTTGAGTCCGGTCCATATCCTCGAAGCGTTCGGCACGGGATTCGCTGCCAGCCGTTCCGTCACGCTCGCGTTCCTCGTCCTCCCGGTCATCGGACTCCTGGAGCGCTACGGGTTGCAGCAACGCGCGCGAGCGCTGATCGCGCAAGCCTCGGCGCTTACGGCGGGTCGCTTGCTGCTGCTCTACCTCGCGTTGCGCCAGTTGACGGCGGCTTTCGGCCTGACCAGCCTCGGCGGCACGCCGCAGATGGTGCGCCCGGTCATCTACCCGATGGCCGAAGGCGCCGCTATGCGTTCGTTTGGGGAGGTCCCGGAGAGCGTAACCGAGGCCATCAAAGCCAATGCCGCCGCGGCTGATACCATCGGCGACTTCTTCGGCGAAGATTGCTTTGTTGCCATCGGCTCGGTGCTGCTGATCACCGCCTACGTCAACGCGAGCTACCATCTCAAACTCGACCCGCTACAGATTGCGCTCTGGGCCGTGCCGACGGCGATCGCGGCGTTTCTGATTCACGGATTCCGGTTGCTGCGGCTCGATGCGCGTCTGGCTGCGATGGCGTCCGATTTGCAATGATCGGCCCCGAGTGGATCTACTGGCTGCTCGGCGGCTTCTTCTTCGTCGTCGGCGTGCAAATCGCGTTCGATCGCGCGCATCCCAAGCGCTGGCCGACCGCCGCATTTTGGTGCCTGTTCGGCGCGTCGATCTGCGCGGGGGATCACGTCCCGTCGTGGCTTCTCGGGGCCGTCGTGATTCTCGCCGCGCTGCTCGCGGGCTTCGGATTGACCGGGCGCGGCACGGTCCGCACCACGAGCGAAACCGAACGCGAAGCGAGCGCCGCGCGCAAGCGCAACCTACTCCTCGTTCCCGCGCTGACCATTCCGTTCGTCACCGTGCTCGTCGCGCTCGGCGGCGGGCACGTCACGATCGGCGCAAAGCCGCTGCTGGCTCCCGGTTCGCAAACGCTGATCGGGCTCGGCGTCGCGACGATCGCGGCGCTCGCGGTCGGATGGATGCTCCTGCGGCCGCGGAATCCGGGCGTCGCGTTCGTCGAGGGCAGACGGCTGCTCGAAGCAATCGGATGGGCAGCGCTGCTTCCGCAAATGCTCGCGACTTTGGGACTCCTCTTCACCCAAGCCGGTGTCGGAACGCAAGTCGGCTTGATCGCGCAACACGTCGTCCCCGAACACTCGCGTCTGTTCGCCGTGATCGTCTACGCGGTCGGCATGGCCGCGTTCACGATGATCATGGGCAATGCGTTCGCCGCCTTTCCGATCATGACCGCAGCGGTCGGATGGCCGATCCTGGTGGTGCAGCTCGGGGCGCATCCGGCGCCGATGTTTGCGATCGGCATGCTCGCCGGATTCTGCGGCACGCTCTGCACGCCGATGGCGGCCAACTTCAATCTCGTACCGCCGGCGCTGCTCGAGATGCGCGATAAGTACGGGCAGATCAAAGTGCAGATTCCGACCGCGATCGCGCTCTTCGTGGTAAACCTCTGTCTCATGCTGCTCGTTCCGTTCCGATGAGTACGCTGCACGAGGAGCTCGCGCCGCGGATCGCGCCGGTCGTGCTCGCCAACCTCACGACCCGCTATCCCTATCACGACACGCATCTCGTGCGTGCGGGCGAGCAGCCGCACGATCCGACGCAGGCACATCCCGCCTTCGGCAACTCCTTCGACTGGCACTCGAGCGTCCACTCACATTGGACCGCCGTACAATTGCTCGATCATTTCACCGCAACGCATGCAGATGTGCCGGAACGCGCCGCATTGCGCGCCGCCGTCGATGAAAATCTCGATGGCGCCTGCGTCGCGATCGAAACCGCGTATCTCGTTGCGTATCCGTGGTACGAACGCCCGTATGGCCGGGCCTGGGCCCTCCTTCTTGCATCTGCGGCACCGAGTGAAGCGCTTCACGACATGGCCAAACGCGTGGCGGAAGCCGCCGTCTTGTGGCTGCGCGTCTTGCCGGAGCCGGTCCGTCACGGTGTGCACGCCAACACCGCGTTCGCGCTCGGTCTCATGCTCGATTCGGCGCGCGTGCTCCGGCTGGAAACGTTGGAACGCACGATCGCCGAGCGCGCGCAAGCCTGGTTTGCGAACGACTGCGCGTGGCCCGAGCATTGGGAACGCAGCGGGAACGACTTTCTCTCGCCCGGGTTGGCGCAAGCCGATCTGATGCGCCGTCTGCTCGCCCCCGACGCGTTCGCGCGCTGGTGGAGCGCGTTCTTACCCGGTCTCTCGCGCGAGTCGCGAATCCTCGCGGTCGTCGACGTGCCCAACGTCAGCGATGGTCAGATCGTACATCTGCACGGCCTGAATCTTTCGCGCGCAGGAATGCTTTCGCGTATCGCAAAGGCGCTCGGAGAACCAGCGCTATTGGATCATGCGCGCCGGCTCTACCGCGCCGGCGTCGAGCACGCGATTTCCGGTGACTACCTGACCACGCATTGGCTCGCGACCTTCGCCTGGGATGCCGCCACGAGCATCGACCGCGCCTCGTAGTCCCGCACCCCGCAACCCGCACACCAGCAAAGGGGTCTACGCCAAATGGAAACGACAACACTCTCCCAATTCCAAGCGCGCCTGGGCACCCCGTCCGATCTTTCAGAGGACGCCCGTGCCGAGATCAACAAGGCGCTGCTTCCGCTCACGGCCGACGTCATGGCGCTCTTTCTAAAAACGAAGAATTACCATTGGCACGTCTCCGGCAGCCACTACAAGGAATATCACGAACTCCTCGACGAGCACGCCACGCAGATCTTTGCGATGATCGACGTGCTCGCCGAACGCTCGCGTAAGCTCGGTCAGCCGACGCTTCGCAGCGTCGGCCAGGTGGCGAAGGTCACGCGCGTCGATGACGACGACCGGGAGTACGTGGAGCCGCACGCGATGTTGCGCGCGCTCGTCGAAGACAACAAGGATCTGCTCAGCCGCATGCGCGCGCTGCACGGAACCGTGGATGACCTCGGCGACGTCGCCACCGCTTCATTGCTCGAGGTCTTCATCGACGAGACCGAACGGCGCATCTGGTTCCTCTACGAGACTGCCACCGGCGAACAGTACACTAATTAGCGAAGATCCGAACGCCCTCGCCCACGAGATCATGGCGCAGATTCCCGACAGCTAACGCAAGATCACGAAGCGGCCGCCGTCGGTGAAGAGAATCACCAGCAGCACCGAGATCAGCGTGAGGTCGTAGTACCAGCCATAGCCCTCTTTGCCCCAGAAGCCGGTCTTCCAGACGAAGATCTTCTTCTGGATCGCGCCGAGCATGATGAAAATCAATCCGATCGCCGCGAGCTGCTGCAGTACACCCAAGATCACTCCCGCGCCGCCGGCGATCTCGGCCACTGCTAGAAAAACGACGAACCCCTTCGGCATCCCGATGCTCTTGCTGCGCGCGTCCGGGTCCTTGAGGTCGTCGAAGCCGCTGTCCGCGTAGATCGCGCCGGCCATCAACCGCATGAGCACCAGACCATAATCGGTGAAATGCTCGAGATGAAACATACTATGAACCTCCACCAAAAACCGAGTCGGGAATCGCTACGTTGGTTTGATAGGTTCCATACGAGACCGTCGCGTTGCCTTTGTACGCCGGGAAGCTGACGCTGATCGTCTCCTCCTCCGGCAGGCGGTACGCACCGGCGACAACGCTCTCTTGAATGTCCATCACGATCGTCGCACCGTTGCGATAGAACCAGCGCGCCTCCACCGGGTCGAACGTGCCGGTGTCGACGTCGAGATCGACATGATCGACGGTCGATGGGTGCTTGTATCGCCCCTGTAGCGTCACGACGCTGTGACCGTTGCGCGAGCCGGTTCCTTCGATCGTGATATCGAAGGTTTGCGGCCACGTGAGCGGCGTGCCGAGCGACGAGTACACATCGCTAAATTCCTTTGCCAGTGATGGAACGCTGCTCATCCGCAGTGCGGATCGGTCGGGAAGCTCGAAATATCGCGTCCCGTCCATGCGTACCGGAAGCGAGATCGGGCCCTCGAAGACATGGGCTTCGATCTGTACGGGCACGACATACGACGTCAACCCCTTCGTATTCGCGACCATTCGATCGAGGATTTCGCCGACGCTCAGTGGCGCTTGCGTCTGCGCGAGGGAAGCACTGCCGGACCCCAAGATGGCCATCGCGACGACAAGGACCGGATGCCGGTACCAGCGCACGCCGAACCCGATCAGATCGAGACGGTTGCGACGGAGCCGCCGTCGACGCGCAGCACGCTGCCGGTAATGAACGAGGCCTGGTCCGAGGCGAGAAAGAGCACCGCTTCGGCCGATTCTTCGGACGTGCCGGCACGGCCCAGCACGATGTTTGGCCGGTTCTCTTTGAGAAATGCCTGCTCGGCCTGCGCCGGCGTGGTGCCGTGCTCGCGCGCGAGATTTGCGAGCATCTCCTCCACCAGCGGCGTCTTGATGAAGGCGGGTGCGACCGCGTTCACGAGGATTCCGTCCGCGCCGACCGCCTTCGAGAGGGACTTCGTCAAATTGTTGAGCGCGGCTTTCGAGGCATTGTAGTGGTTCATGACGGGATCGGGCTGTACCGCCGATTCCGATGAGATGTTGATGATCCGCCCGCGCCTGACTTTGCGCATGTGCGGGAGCACGAGCTGAATCAATCCCACCACCGAAAACAGATTCAGCTCGAAGAGCGCGCGCCAGTTTTCGAGCGTGAGATCTTCGAACGGTGCAAACGCTCCGATCGAGCCGGCGTTGTTGACCAGTACATCGATTCCGCCGAAGCGATCGACGGTCGTTTTCACCAAGCGCTCGCGGTCCTCGGCTTTGGTCACGTCACCCGCGATCGCAAGCGCCGTACCCGGCAAGTCTTTCGCGTCCCCAGCCGCCCTCTCGACCTCGTGCGCGCCGCGCGCGAAGAGGACGACGTTCGCGCCCTCGCGCGCGAACGCGAGACCGGTCGCGCGGCCGATGCCCTTGCTCGCGCCCGTCACGATAACCGATCGTCCCTTTAGCCCGTAGTCCATTGCTTTGTCCAATCGTATTGAATATAATCCAGGCTTAATATCGTTTCGAGGGGGGCCAGATGTATATCCGCCGTCTTTTCGGTCTTGCGTTGCTCCTTACTCTTTCGCCTCTCGCTGCTTATGCACAGGGCGCTCCGTCCGGCGCGATCGCCGGCTCGGTGAGGACGAGCGCCGGCGTCGCGGTCCCGGGAGCACTCGTCACGGCGGACGGCCCGACGCACGCGTCCGTCCCCTCCGATGCACGCGGCGATTTCAAACTCGCACTCACGCCTGGAGTGTATCGGCTCACCGTGACCAAGGGCGGGTATGTGCCGGCCTCGCTGTCCGACATTGCGGTTCTCGCCGGCTCGACGCAGTCGGTCGAGGTGACGATGACACTGGCCGACCTCACCTCGCTGCGCACGATCGCCACCGTCTCGACGTCGGCGCGCGCCAGTTCGATCAATACCGGCGCGGCATCGAGCACGTATCTGCCGGGTACGGAGGTGAGCAATCTCGCGAATCCGCAGATCAACGACGTCATCCAACGCATCCCGGACGTCGTGATCCAGCGCCAGGGAAGCCAACCCGATACCACGATCGTGCTCGGCGGCGTGCAGCCCTACGAAACCCAGGTACTGATCGACGGCCACCCGATTTCGCTCGGAGAGTTTGGCGTGTGGTTGACCGAGTATTTCCCGTCGTATCTGCTTTCCGGCGTTGAAACCGAGGTTGGTCCGGGCAACACGACTGCATTTGCCTCAACAGCTGTCGGCGGAACCACCAACCTGGTGACGCCGGGATATACGGTGAAGCCGACGACGAACTTCGTCATCGGCAGCGACAACTACAACTCTCAATATTCCAGCCTTCTGCTTACCGGATCGTTCGGTAAGTTCGCGTATGTCGCCGGCGCCGGGTACGGCAGCAATAACGGACCGTTCTTCAATCAGACGCACTGCGTGGTCTCGCCCGACAATTACTCCAGCGGCGATAACCTGCCGGGGAATACGGGGATCATTCAGTTCTGCGGAAACTCCAGTGGTTCGCTCTTCAACAAGGGCTTGATCTTCAAACTGCGCTACTCTTTTTCGCCGGCGACATCGTTCGAAGTCGGCTTCATCGGCGCGTACGGCGGCTATCTTCCGCAGGGCACCTCGTACGGTCAATACCTCGGCATGACGACGATCGAGCCGTGCCTTGTGAACGCCGGGTACACGGCAAACTCGGCGTGCACCAACCCCGGCTACGGCAATCTGGTCGGCAAGTCTATCCCGGCATACGCCTGGTATCCCGGTTCGAACGTCTATTACAACCAACCGATTTTCACCGCGGAGTTTCGCCAGTCCATCGGAAACGATACCTTGCTCATTCGCCCGTATGCCGGAAACATCGAATGGATCCTCGACGGAGCCGACGAGAACGAGTTCCCATACTTCTACTCTCTGCCCGGCGCGTGCAGCGCGGCGAATGGCGGCACGAGCGGAACGAATTGCGCTAACTTCATCAACGCATGCAACAACGAGTCGAATTACGACGGCTATTTTGCCGGAAACATCTCAGCCGATGGGACGGGCGAGTGTAACCAATCGCAATTCAGCGAGCTCGAACAGGACAAGCTCTACGGAAGCACGCTAAGCTATCTCCACCCAGTTGGCGATAATCTTTTCACATTTACCTACGATTTCCATGGGGATAACAGCTACGGCTACTACAACGCTAACATTCCGCAAGACGTTACCGTTCCCGAAACGCTCATGCACTATACGACGCTTTCGCTCGTCGGTGACATCCGGGTATCGCGCACCGTCGGTGTAAAGGCGGGTATTTATGATTCGACGTGGAGCGTGGACGGCTCCCAAAACGTGACGCCGTATGCGACGCCGAATCCGACCACCTACTTGGTGCCTCAAATCCCGTTGCAGCGCAGCGCCTCGCGGTTCGATCCGCACGTCGCGCTGACGTATCAGCCAACCGGCAACGTCTCCTACCGCGCGGCGGTTGGAACGTCGGAAACGTTCCCGTTCTCGGGATACTTGAGCGGCGCGCCGTTCTACACGCCGCCGTCGGCTACATCAGGCACGGTGGCACCCAATGGCTTCGTAACCTTCAAAGCGCCCTATCTCAACCCCGAGAACGCGACGGAAGAGAGTCTCGGCATGGACTGGCGCGCGCAGCCCAACGGAATCTTCCGAATTGACCTGCAAAATACGCAGGTCCACAACGTCTTTGAGGAACTCACGACTCCAACCGCGATTTCGTGGCCCTATAATGGCACGGTCCTCACCGGAGTGAGCACCGTGCAACCCACGAACGCTGCGCTTCTGAGCGTGCAGACAGCCACGCTGAGCTACACCTACGCGCCGCGCTTCGGCCTCGGCTATTTCGCCTCGATGGCTTTTGAACGTTCGATCGTCAACGGTATTCCGCTGGTCTTCTACGGGCTCGGCCCGTCACTACCCGCAAACGGCCAACAAACGTGCGGCTTCGGTCTGACCATTCCCGGCAGCGTCACGTGCATTCCGTACATGAAGGGATACTACCAGCTGAATTATACGTTCAAAGACCGATCGTATGTCGGCCTCGGCGCGGATTTCGAAGGGAAGAACAACACGTATTTTCAGCCGCCGTTCCTCCAGTTCGACTTGACCGCGAAGAAGACGATCACGCCCACGCTCGAAGCGCAGTTCAGCGTCGAGAACCTACTCAACACCAACGACTTCTATTATTTGCCGCAGCCGAACGCCGGCGTGACCACCACGCTCGGCCAGTACGGCCCGCTCACGGCGGGCGGACCGGCCCAGTACTATCAGACGACCGAGCCGTCTACGCTGATCCCGACGCTCCCGCGCACCATCCGGTTTCAGCTGCGCTGGCACGTCGCTAGGCCATAGCCTCGCGTAATTTCCGGATCGTATTCCAGTTGCGCGCGGTCGCTTGCGTGCCGAGCTTGCGCTCGATCAGCGCGGGTGTCAGCTTGGACTCACCGATGCCGTCGGGATAGACCGCGTAGAGCGTATTCCAGCGCAGCGCGGTCTGCTCGGCGCCCACGAGCGACGCTTGCAGCTCCTTGCCTTTCGCCGCTGCGGGCGCTTCTTTCAAGAAGACCGCGACGACGTGACTCGGATCGCGCTCCGCCTCTTCCTCGAACGGGTTGCCCGTTATGATCTCGTCCAGTTCCTGAGCGGTCCGCACCATCGCGGTCGTCGCAAGACTCATCTCCAGTAAGAGTATGCGTTCGATCTCCGTCTCGATCGTGGTCGGTGCGCGCTTGGGCGCTTCGAAAATCAGATTTCCGCTTTGCAGCAGCGTGCGCACGTCCGCAAAACCCAGCGCCTCCACGTGCTTGCGCACCTCCGCCATCGGCGCCGTCTTCCCGGAAACGTTCACGCCGCGCAGCAGTGCCAGATAGATCATCGTGTCACTGCAACGTATTCAGATCGACTTTGATCGAGCAATCCGAGGCCGAGGTGCCGATGTAGCGCGGATATTCGTCTTCGTCGTCCATCCGGTTTACTTCACAGCCGCCTTCGTCCAGTGTCGAAGAATAGGTCTTCGGACGCGTGGGCTCGATGGCAATTGCCGCCCGCGCAATCTTCCACGTCGCGGGCACGATCAGCATCGAATGCCTGTCGAAGATGATCGCCTCGCCGAACGGTGCCTTGCTGATCTCTCCGCCGGGTCCGAGTGCGACGTCGAATGGCGGCTGTCCGTCGGCGGCAGGATGCAAGATCGTCACTTTGTAGACCGGCTCCACCATCGTTCCCGGCGGGTAGACCAGGTCGGCGGGTTTTGCCTCGATGCGGCCGGGGCCGGCGGCTCCGCGGCAGTACAGCATCGCGTCAGGCGGCGCGGTTGCCTCGGCGGGCGCGTCGAGCACCGACGGCTCCGTGGTTTTGCCAAGGCTACTCACTCGCTCCCACGTGCCAAGCGCGGACGAACCATCGGCCGCGTAACACGTCGCCGTGCCCGTGCTCTTCGTAGCGGTAGCAAGCGTAATGGGATTCGGAGGCGGCGACGCCGCCGGCGCCGCGGCGATCGACGCGAGTACGAAAACGAGATAGGCATGGCGAACGGTCATGCTTCGTCCATTCGACGCCCATCGAGCGCTGCATCCAGGATCTCGACCGGGTGAACGATCTTCAGCTCCACGCCACGCTCACGCAGCAGCGCCTGCATCTGCAGCGTACAGCCGGGATTCCCGCTCGCGACGATCGGCGCGCCGGTCGCGAGAACGTTCTCGATCTTGCGCAGGCCGATCTCCCGCGAACTCGCCGGCTCGAAAAGATTGTAGGTCCCGGCGCTGCCGCAGCACTGGTCGCCGTTCGGAATCTCGACCAGCTTCAGGCCTGGAATAGTGCACAAGAGTGCGCGCGGCTGCTCGCGCACCCGCTGCGCGTGCGCCAAGTGACAGGCATCATGGTAGGCGACGACGGCGTCCATCGGCCGGCGTACCGCCCGCGGCTCGAGTTCGGCCAAGAATTCGCTGACGTCGCGGACCTTGCCGGCAAACGCCTGCGCTCGCGCTGACCACGCCGGATCGTCCGCCAAGAGCTCGCCGTACTGCTTCATTGCCGAACCGCAGCCGGCGACGTTCACGATCACCGCGTCGACATGCGCTTCTTCGAAGCGCTCGATCAGCGTGCGCGCGAATCGCTTCGCTTCCTGCGCACGTCCGCTGTGCAGCGAGAGCGCGCCGCAGCAACCCGCTGCCGGCGGTACGATCACCTCGCATCCCTCGGCGCAGAGCACGCGAATCGTCGCGGCGTTGACGTGCGGAAACATCACCCGTTGTACGCATCCCGCCAGTAGGCCCACCCGTGCCCGCATCGGCCCCCGCGCCGCATGACGCTCGGGCAACGGCGCCGCCGCCGCCGCGACGTCGATCGTTGGAAGCAGCGCGCCCCCTCGTACGAAGCGCTGGATCCCAAGCCGCGCGGCGAGATTCATGAGCGGCGCCAGCCGCAGCATGCGCTGCGGATACGGAAAGACCGCAAAGATCAGCGCGCGGTACCAGCGTTCGAACGGCGATCGCCTCACCTGCGTCTCGACCTTAGCGCGCGTCGCCTCGATCAGCAGATCGTAGCGAACGCCCGACGGACACGCGGTGACGCACGCCATACATCCCAAACAGCGATCGAAGTGCTCGACCACCGATTGATCCAGCGCGAGCGTGCCTTCCACGACGCCCTTCATCAAATCGATCCGGCCGCGCGGCGAATCGGCTTCCACTCCCCA
Organism: Candidatus Baltobacteraceae bacterium; assembly: GCA_035502855.1. Taxonomy (NCBI): domain Bacteria; kingdom Bacillati; phylum Vulcanimicrobiota; class Vulcanimicrobiia; order Vulcanimicrobiales; family Vulcanimicrobiaceae; species Vulcanimicrobiaceae bacterium. The sequence continues at coordinate 28,383 of DATJTX010000001.1, read as the reverse complement.
CGAGCGATACGTCGGACACGCCGGCAGGCAAAAGCCGCAGTGCACGCATTCCGAGATGAGATCGATCACAATCCGCCCACGAATCCGCCCGGATTCAAGCGTCGATCCGGATCGAAACGCTCCTTGAGCGCCCGCATCAATGCGAACGCGGGCGGAGGCGTTCCCCAGGAATCGAACGCGGCGCGCAATCGCGGCGGCGCTTCATCCACGACCAGCGTGCCGCCGACACTCTCGGCCCACGCCCGCGCTTGTGTAAGCGCATCGAGCACCCGCGGCAGATCCGAACAATCGCCGCCCAGGAAGCCGGCGCCGGTCACCGGATAGATCACCGAACGGGCGTGAAGCAGTGCCGCGTGGAGCGGAGCAATTGCGCGCGCATGCAGGTCTTCCACCATCGACGGCGGCGCGGTTACTTTGAGCTGAACGTCGCCCGAGGTACGCGCCAGGTCATGCACCGCGCGCAGCGATGCGCCTTCGCGCACGTCGCCCGGGTGGAGCGCGAGCGCCGCGCTGCACTGCGCCGCAACACCCGCCGGAAAGCCTTCGAACCGCACGCACGCCGCGTAGCGTTCGCCGTCGTAGACCGCGTACACGGCGCTCGGCTCGAGCTGCGCCTGCGTCATCGCGGCGCAGAGTCGCCGCAGCGCGCTCGCGTCGCAGCCGACGAACACGATGTCCTTCTGCGCTTCGGGCAGCGGATGCAAGCGAAACGTCACCGTGCCGATCATCGCGAGCGTTCCGTAGGTGCCGACCATCAACTTCGGAATATCAAAGCCCGCGACGTTCTTGACCACCTTCCCGCCGCCGCGTGCGAGCGTTCCGTCGGCGCGAACGATCGTCATTCCCACGATCACGTCCTTGGCGGTGCCGTAGCGCGTGCGCAGCGGCCCGTAGCTCGCGGCCGCGACCGCGCCGCCGACCGTCGTACGGTCCGGCGCCGGGGGATCGAGCGCAAGGCGTTGTTTCGATTCACGTAACACCGCCTGCAAACCGGCGATCGTCATCCCCGCCTGAGCCGTGACGATCTGGTCGGCCGGCACGTAGTCCACGATCCGATCGAGTACGCGCGTCGAGACGACCTCGTCGACCGGAACCGCGCTCGGACCACGCAGCGAGGCGCCGCCGGTGATACCGACCGTCTTCCGGCGCGCCGCCAATTCGCGCAACAGCGCCGAAGCCTCGTCGAGTGACGCCGGCGCGTGCATCAGCGCGCGCCCGCGCGATCGCCGCAAAGCCGCGGTGCCGGAAAGACCTTGGTCGGATTGAACGACTGCGTGGCATCGAACGCGCAGCGCACGTACTGCATCGTCTCCAAATCGTCCTCGCCGAACATCTCGCCGAGGTACGCCGCTTTATCGGCGCCGACGCCATGTTCGCCCGTGATCGAACCGCCGTACTTCACGCAGATGTGCAGGATCTCGGAGGCCACGTGTTCCGCTCGTTCCGATTCATCGCCGGCGCGCGCGTCGTAGAGCACCAGCGGGTGTAGATTGCCGTCGCCGGCATGAAAGACGTTGGCAATCCGGAAACCCGAGCGGCTGGAAAGCTCGGCGATCTCGCGCAACACCCGCGCGATATCGGAACGCGGAATCACGCCGTCTTGCACGTAGTAGTTCGGACTGATCCGCCCCATCGCCGCGAACGCACCCTTGCGTCCGATCCACATCAACTGCCGTTCCTTCTCGTCGTGCGGGCTGCGAATTTCGAGCGCCCCGCTCTCTTGCAGGATGGCGATCGCGGCCTGCGCGGTCTCCTCGACTTCGGCACTGACACCGTCGACGTCCATGAGAAGTGCGGCGCCGACGTCGAGCGGCCAGTCGACGTGCGTTGCGGCAACGATCGCTTCGATCGCCAGCGCATCCATCATCTCGATCGCGGCGGGAACGATCCCGGCCGAAATGATGCGCGAGACCGCCTCCCCCGCCTCATCGGTCGACGGAAAGGTGGCAAAAACGGTGCGTGTCGCCTGCGGCTTGCGCAAAAACCGCACGACGACTTCGGTCACGATGCCGAGGAGGCCCTCGCTGCCGATCACCGCACTCATGAGGTCGTATCCGAGCGGATCGGCAACCGCGCTGCCGATTTCTACCACCTCGCCGGTCACGAGCACCAGCGTGAGCGCGACGACGTGGTTGACGGTGAAGCCGTACTTCAAACAGTGAGCGCCGCCCGAATTCTCGGCAACGTTTCCGCCGATCGAGCAGACGCTCTGCGAGCTCGGATCGGGCGCGTAGTAAAAGCCCAGCGGCGCCAAATGTTTGCTGATGTCGAGATTGATCACGCCGGGCTGCACCCGCATGCGTTGGTTTTCGAGATCGACGGCGAGGATCGAACGCATACGCGCCGTGCCGATGACCAGGGCGCCTTCGACCGGCAGCGCGCCGCCGGAGAGACCCGTACCCGAGCCGCGCGGCACGATCGGCATGCCAAGCTCGCGGGCGCGGCGGATGCACCGCGCCACCTCGGCGGTGCTGCCCGGCAGAACGACGCCCGCGGGGCGCACGCGCGTTCCGGTCAGGCCGTCACATTCGTAGACGCGCAGCCCGGCTGCATCGCTGATGTAGTTTTCGGGGCCGACGATATCCGCGAACATGCTGCGGCTTTCGCCAAAGCAGGCGCAACGCCCGTCGGCGTTAACTAGCAGTTCTCATGAGCACGCCGCGACTTCTCACGTCTGCCTCCGGGCAAGCTGCCGATTCCTATTCTTCACCGCTCAATTCTTCGCGGGCCGGCCTTTTACGGCCGCTGAAGCGGCTTCTCGCGCTGGCCCTGGCGAGCGCCCTGCTCGCTCCGATCGCATCGCCGGGTGCCGTGCTGCGGCCGGTGCGCGCCGAGGACCTCTTCGCGCTCTCGCTCGTCTCGGCGCCGGCCATCTCACCCAACGGCCGGCTCGTCGCCTTCGTCGTCGCACGGATGAACGGACCGAAGGACCGCTACGATCGCAACGTGTGGCTGGTTTCGACGAGCGGGGGCGCGTCCTACCCGATCACGCGCGACGGTGTATCGGATTCGCCGGTCTGGGCGCCGGACGATCGTCTGGCCTTCGTGCGATCCGTCAACGGCGTACCGCAAATCTTCGCCTACGATCCCTCCAAGCGAACGACCGCGCAGCTCACGCATCTGGCCGCGGGCGCCTACGATCCGATCTGGTCGCACGACGGCAAGCGGATCGCCTTCGCGTCGGTAACGGTCGACAGGCAGCCGCCGGCACAGATCGACTTTGCCGCGGCGGGCTTTACGCCCTCACCGGCGCAGCGCACGAGCGACATCCGGCAAATCGACGTCGAGCGCTACGAAGTCAACGGCCTCGGCTATACCTACGATAAGCACCAGCATCTGTGGGTGATGCGGGCCGATGGCAGCCATGCGATCGCGCTCACCCGCGGACATCGCTGGTCGGAGGATCAATTTGCATGGTCGCCGGACGACGCGCGTATCGCGTTCACGTCGATTCGCCGCGACTCGCCGCGGGTGGGCCTCTCCGACGTGTATACGATTCCCTCCACGGGCGGAGCGATGCGGCGCGTGTCCTCGCCGCAGGAAGCGAATGTGCAGCCTGCCTACACGCATCACACCAATCGCCTCTACTTCTTCTCCGGCAACGTCGAGGACAGCGCCGAATATCCGGCGTTCGTCTCGATTGCACCCAACGAACGTGCGCCGACGGCGCTGGTCCCCTCGAACAGCTATCAGTGGGGCGACTGGGTCCTAGCCGACTTGAAGATGCCCGGTGCGATCTGCGGCCCGCTCTTCACCCCGAGCGATCGTACGATCGTCACCGACATTTCGACGCCGGGCTCGAGCACGCTGATCGCGATCGATCGCCGGACGGGCCTGGTCACCAAACTCACCGACGGACGCGGCGAAGTCGCCGACTGCACGATGAGCGCCGATGGATCGACGATCGCGTACACGTGCGCAGACTTCCGGCATCCCGCGGAAGTGTGCGTGCTGGATCGTCGAACGCGCCGCAGCCGCGCGCTGACCGCGCTCAACGCAGGCTATCTTGCGAGCGTCCTGCTTTCCACGCCGCAAAGCTTTTGGATTACGGATGCGGCCGGTTATCGCGTGCAAGCCTGGTTCATGCCCGCCGTCGGTCCGCGAGCGCACGGCAAGCGGCCGACGCTGCTCGATATCCACGGAGGACCCCAGGCCGAATTCGGGTCGACGTTTTTCCACGAGTTGCAATATTGGTGCGGGTTGGGATACAACGTGGTTTTCGTCAACCCCGAGGGGAGCATCGGCTACGGCTGGGCGTTCGAACATGCACTCGAGGGTAATTGGGGTCCGCCGATGTTCGATGACGTGATGCGCGTGATGGACGAGGTGGCAAAACGGCCGAACGTCGATCCCAATCGTTTCGGCGTGCTGGGCGGCAGCTACGGCGGCTATGCGACGCTGTGGGTCATTTCACACACCGACCGCTTCAAGGCCGCGATCAGCGAGCGGCCCGCGAGCGATCTCGCCACCGAGTCGCTCGACGCGTTTTTCGCAAGTTCCAACGGCCTGGGCGGCGAGTACGCGTGGGGAAAACCGTGGGATGCCGCGAGCAAAAACTACGTCGATTCACCGCTGAACGACGTTGAGAACGTCCACACTCCGTTGCTGCTGCTCCACTCGACGCAGGACACCGAGACACCGCTCGATCAGACGTTGGATGAATTCTCGGCGCTCAAACAGCTCGGGCGCGTCGTGCGTTTCGTCGAGGTGCCGAGCGAGAATCACGACCTCAACCGCGTCGGAAGCCCGATCCATCGCGTCGAGCGGCTGCATATCTTCGCGAGCTGGTTCGCCAAGTATCTCGAGCCATGAATCATGCTTGACTGGCGTATCACGCTACTGCACTGGATCACCGTTGCGCGGGGCCGGCAATTTCGTCCGGGAGCGAGCGTCGCGCAAGTGCGGGCAGGCTACGCTGAACTCAACCGCCGTTTCGGCATGCCGCCGGTCGCGCAGGTTCAAACCAGCGTGCTGACGTTTCCGGCACGAGACGGCGCCAGGCTCAGCGCGCACCTGCACCGTCCCGACGGTCTTGCGACGCCCTCGTCCGTGCTGCTCTTCTTCCACGGCGGCGGTTGGGTCATCGGCGACGTTCCGAGCTACGATCACCTCACGCGCTATTTCGCGCATGCCGCCCGACTCGCCGTGATCTCGGTTGAATATCGTCTGGGTCCGGAGCATCGCTTTCCAGTCGCGTTCGAGGACGGTTTCGACGCGCTGGGGTGGCTGCAACGCGAAGCGCCGGCTCTCGGGCTGGACCCGCGGCGCATCGCGGTGGGCGGTGATTCCGCCGGCGGCGGGATTGCCGCAACGCTGAGCGCGTTCGCGGTCGCCGGCGGGCTCGCGCGCCCAGCTTATCAACTGCTGATCTATCCACCGCTCGACGCGACCGAACGCTTTCCCTCGCGACGCGCATTCGACAAAGGGGCGATGCTGACGCCGCAGCTGCGCACGTGGTTTATGCAGAACTTCTTTCGCTCGAAGGCAGACGCGTCGAACCCCTGGCTGCGACAGATCGACGCACCCGATCCAGGGCTGTTGCCGCCGACCTATCTCCTGGCCGCCGGCTACGACGCGCTCGTCGACGAGGGCCGCTACTACGCGGACCGCTTACGCAGCGCCGGCGTTCCGGTCGTCTACGACGTGCGCCCGACCCTCGCACACGGTTTCGTGAATTTCCCGCGCATCGTGCCCGAAGCACGACGCGCCTTGGGAGCGGCCGCGTCCGCCTTACGCGGCGCGCTCCCCCAAAGCTAGCCGCTTAAGGACCGCCGTCGCCCGGCGACGTTCCCGAGCGCATCGCGTCGAACCGCGCCCACGCGTCCATCGGCTGCGGCGGCGGGATCGAAGCGAACGTGACGCCCGGTCCGCCGCCGTAGATCATCGCCACCGTGTCGCTGGTCTCCGGTGCGTCGGGATAGGCGTTCTTCATTTCGTCGAGCATCGCGACTGCGCGAGGGCTCGAAGCGGCGCCGGCCCGATGATAATCGCGCAGCAAGCGAGCGTACATGCGCGGCAGCCACGGATCGTTCGGATATTGTTGGTGCCAGTCGCTGATCGATGCCGCGACGTCGTCCAGTTCGACGACCGCGTTGCTGTCGATGAGCTCGCGATCGGTCTTGCTGTCCATGTTATCGAGCCGATTGCGAATCTCGAGAATGCTCTGGTGATGCGGTCCAAAGTATTCATCGGCGGGGGCAGGTCCGGAATTGGAAGCAGCCGGCGCTACAAACGGAACGCCGGCGAAGAGCATGACGGCCAACAGGCCGATCAAGGTGCGCATATGGGTGCCCTCAGTTGTGTGGAAAGAGGCGCCGTCTCTAAAAGACGGCGCCCCGTGCGTTATAAGTGGTGCTTATGGTCTCCCTCGTCCACCTGGACGGCTTCCGCGGTAGGTACTCGAGCGCGAAGGCCCACTCCGATAGGCACCTTGCGCGCGATATTGCGGCGCGTACTGACGCTGCGCCGCGTATTGGCGTTGATACGACGGTTGATAGGAACGTTGAGCGTACGAACGCGGCGCGTACGAACGCTGCGCGTATTGCCGTTGGTACGAGCCCTGGTAAGCGCGCTGCTGGTACGACGCGCGGGCATACGATGGCCGCGCGTACGATGGCCGCGCGTACGACTGCCGAGCGTATGACGGCCGAGCGTATGAGGACACGCCCCCGAAGCGCTGCCAGCCGCCGGCGGACGCGGCCGGGCGCGCGTACTGCGACACGCCGCCGCCGCCGAAGCGCTGCCAACCCGGACTTCCCCCGCGACCGGAGTAGCTCGGGCGCACGCCGCCGGGCGATCCGTGCTGCCATGCCGCATACGAGACGCTGCTGTATCCGTGCGCGTAGTTGCGGTAGCGGGTGAAATCGAGGCCGAACGAAAGGCTCGCGCCGCGTCCCCACCACGGGCGATAGAACTCACCGGGCGCGAGCGGGACCCAACCCACGTTGCCGAAGCCGATCCCGATGTGCGTGCCTCCGCCGAAGCCGAAGAACGCCACCAGCGCGGGCGACCACACCGCACGCGCGTAGGGCGGCCCGGGCGACCACGCCCAGCCGACCGTCGGCGCATAGAACCAGCGGCCGTAGTGATACGGCGCCCAACCCCAGGGTTCGGCGCCGACCCATGTGGGGCCGTAATAGTTCAACGAAACCCAGCTACCCGCGCTGTACGGCGTCCAATCCGGAGCGACTCCGTTTGGCACCCAGGCATCGCCGTAACCCGGAATGTCGACCCACTGACCGTACTGGCTCAGGTCCGAGCTTCCGACCATGTCATCGCCGACGTATTGCGACTGCGTGCTCTCAGCCGCGGCGATCTGCTGATCGCGCGTGTCCCCCCACTGCTCGAGGTCCGTCTGCGCGACCTCGCCGATATACTGATAGCGCGGATTCGTCGCGCTACCGGCCACCACCATCGTTTGACCCGGATCGACTTCTTGTGACCCCTGCGGCGTCGTGACGGCGAGGCTACCGCTGCGGGCGGTCAGCTGCGTCGTACCGTCTGCGGTAACCGTAATCAGGTATGCGCCCGCTTCCGACGGCTCCACGTTCACCGAAGGCGTTTGCACTTGCACGTTTGATTGACCGGTCGCGAAAACGCGCAATTGAATCGTGCCCTGTGCGATCTGCGCGGTTTCGCCGGAATCGTCGAGCTGGGTGAACCGCAGCTGCGTATCGGCGCCGGCCCGAATGATCGTATCGGCGTCGAGTTGAACCTCGGCGCGCCCGTCGTCGCCCGTCGTAATATAATCGCCGGCTTCGATCGGCGCGTTGGCAATGGCGGTCGCTTGATCGCCTCGATCGCCGTGCTTGAGAGCGACCTGTCCTTCGACAATGGCCAGGCGCGCAACCGGCGGCGCGTTTGCGCCTGCTTCGGCGTCGTATTGCCCGTAATCTTGCGCGTATGCGGGTATTGCACCCACATAAGCTGCCGCCAGCGTGGCGGATAAAATGAGCGCAAACGGCGCTCGCTTAATCGACGAGTGGATCATGGTAGGGGCCCTCTGTGCCAGTGGAAATGCCTCGCGTCAACGCCACAGACCTTTCACAAAATTCCGGCTGCGACGACCTCTAATCTGATCCTAAACTTTGAGAACGAGTTGATCTACTTCGTTTCGATCCGTTCCGCACCGTCCCAAGCGGGACCGCCGCCTTTCAGGACAGCAAGCGAGCAGCTATCCCGGTAGTGCGCCGCCACCGTATCCTGCGCGTTCATTTGCGAAACGCGCGCGAACGCGTTGCCGGCGCTCAGAAATAACGCCTCACGGAATTGGTTGATCGCGTTGCCAAACAGATCCGCGGTGTTGATCTTGTGCTGCATAAGCTCGGGCGGGTCGTTGTCGAAGCACTCGTAGATCTCGACGCTGCGCATCTTGCCTTTCGCCCTCACCGCGCCCAGATGGCGTAAATGGAATCCGTGATCCGGCGGAAGTCTGTCGACGATCGATTTACCCAGCAGCAGCGAAACCCCGAAGACCTTCGTGAGCCCCTCGATTCGCGCCGCGACGTTCACGGCGTCGGCGATAACCGTCGTCTGCATGCGCTCTTCCTCGCCGATCGTACCCAGGATCAGCTCGCCGCTGTGGAGCCCGATGCCGATGCGAACCGGCTCGTAGCCGGCGATCTTGCGCCCCTGGTTATATTTGACCAACGCCCGCTGCAGCTCCACGCCGGTCCGCAGCGCGTCGATCGGCTCGCGGGGGAACAGCGCCATGATCGCATCGCCGATATATTTGTCGATGAATCCGTGATTGGAACGAATGATCGGCGTCGCCCGCTTGAGGTAAGAATTGAGAAAGTTGAAATTCTCCTGCGGCGTCATGCCTTCCGAAAGCCGCGTGAAGTCGCGGATATCGGAGAAGAATACGGCCATCTCACGCTGCACGTGATCGCCTAACCGGACGTCCGTGATCGTTTTGCGGTTCAGATGCTCGAGGAACTCGCGAGGGACGAATTTGTTCGATGCGCTCGAGTAGAGTTCCATTACCGCGTTGTCGTCGGATTTTGCGGCGCGCAACCGAATGGTGAACTCACGCAAGTGTTTACGATGCAGGCAGAGCTCGATCCGGCGGGTGAGGACGAGCGCGTTGTTTGCATCGAACGGCGTGACGACGTAATCTTCGGCGCCGCGCTGGAGACAAGCTTGAACGCGGTCGTTCGCCGTGGTGGGCGCGGTCACGATGACGGGCACACGGCTGGTTTTGCCGTTGGCCGGCTGTGCGGCGCGAAGCAAGTTGAACACGTCGTTGCTCGGCTGCATCAAATCGAGCAGCAAGAGATCGACGCTCCGAGACGCAATCGCGTCCAGCGCTTCAGCCACGCCGCTGAAACGAACGTCGGATTGACCTGCGCCGCGCAGCAGCCCCTCCAACGTTTGATTGTCGCCGGCGCTGCCGCCCACGCGAAGAATCCGTGCCGACTGCACCCCTACACCTCCGGGGTCGTAGGTTCGCTGACAACGAAGAAGCTTTCCCTCGTCGTTTTGGACCCATACCAATATACCAGGTGCCTGCTTACAGGAGCTTTACAATTCTGAAGGAGCCGGGCCGGATGGGGCGTGCGCTTCCCGCCCTGATGGCGCTACTCGTGGCCATGGTCCTGATCGGTCTCCCTTTCGCGGTTTGGCTCGATTTGCGGGACCTCACGAGCTCATCGCTCGAGCGGCAGGCGACGAACCTCTCGACCGTGATCAGCGGCATCCGCGACTTCTATGCCAGCAACGTCGTCGACCGCGTGCTCGCGGCCGACGGCCATGCGTTCGTCACCGCGCACTACCTCGAGCATCCCGGCGGCATCCCGATACCATCGAAGTTCTCGCTCGAACTCGCCCACGTGATCGGCAACGGCCAGGCGACCTACCGCTACCGTTTCATCTCGCACTACCCGTTCCGCGGGACCGCGGCGCATCCGTTCGACGCGTTCGAAGAGGCGGCGCTTGCCTCGCTCGAGCGCAACCCCCGTCAAACGCTGACGAACGTTGCGTGGAACGGCATGACCTCGCAGGTGAGCTACGCCACGCCGATCATGATGGAGGCCGGATGCGTCGCGTGTCACAACGCCAGCCCCGATAGCCCGAAGCGCGATTGGAGCGTCGGTCAGGTCGGCGGAATTCAGGAGCTGATCGTCACCGAGCGCGCGGCCTACAACGTGAGCGGTTTCCGCTATCTCCTGCTCTATTTCGTTTTTCTCGCGATCATCGGCTTCGGAGCGATCGCACTCCAGCGCCGGCAATCGCGTGAAACGCGAGCGGCATACGCCTTCGTCTCCTCGATCTCCCAGAAGATCTCGAAGTACATCTCACCGCAGATCTACCAGAGTATCTTCAGCGGGCGCACCGGCACCGAGATCGCGACCACGCGCAAGAAGCTCACGATCTTCTTCTCCGATATCAAGGATTTCACGTCGACCAGCGAGCGGCTGCAGCCCGAGACGCTCACCGCGCTGCTCAACGAGTATTTCACGGAGATGTCCGCGATCGCGCTCGGGTACGGCGGAACGATCGACAAATTCGTGGGCGACGCGATTTTGGTTTTCTTTGGCGATCCGGAGAGCCGCGGCGAGTCCGAAGACGCGCTCGCCTGCGTCTTTATGGCGATCGCGATGCAGGCGCGCTTGACCGAATTGAACGCGCGCTGGCGCAGCCAAGGGATCGAAGATCCGTTCCGCGTTCGCATGGGCATCAACACCGGCTACTGCAGCGTCGGAAATTTCGGATCGCTGGAACGCATGGATTATACGATCATCGGCGCCGAAGCAAACCTTGCCGCACGTCTGGAGTCCATCGCGGAACCCGGCACGATCGTCGTCAGCTACGAGACCTACGCGCTCGTTCGCGGAGCCGTGCACGCGCACGCGCTGGCTCCGATCCGCGTCAAAGGCATTTCGCGCGAGGTCATCCCGTACGTCATCGAGGGGTACATCGACGGGCCCGCGGCTGCGACGGTCTTTAGCGAACGCGGCGGCGGCCTCGAGTTCTATCTCGACGTCGACGGGATCGAAGATCCCAAAGCGGTACGGGCGCTGCTCGAAGACGCGATCCGGGCCCTCGACGCGCGCAAAGAAACCGAATGAATCTCCCTAGTATCCGGGCGGGTCCGGCGCCTCACTCAAATGCTGCGCGTATTCGCGCGCGTTGAAATACCACGCCGGAAGGCTTGCCGGGAAGACCAAATCTTTGTAGTCGTAATCGACGATCTTTCCGTCACCGTCGTAGCCGCCGTAGACCACGCCGTGGATGTGGGTGATGATCGGAATGCCCTCGTACATCGTGAAATCGATGGTAAAGAGCACCGGATACTCCGGCCCTCCCTCGACGAAAAGCGTATCGGTCGCGACGAGCTTACGCAGCTCGAGCGTTTTCGCGTCGACCCAGAGTTCGCGTAGGCGATTGCGCTGCGGGTCGCGGCGCGGCACCAAGGTGAGGTGCAGCTCGTCGCCCTCCCGCTGCACGCTCGTCACGCGATAGTCGAATTCCGCATGAACCTTCACGGTGACGATGATCGGCGGCTGCGATGCCTCCGGCGTCGGGACGAACGAGGGCGGATACGTGTGCAGCGGAGCCGGTTCGAAGACGTCGGCCGTCGGCGGTCCCGGATCGGTCGCGGCGTTGAAGATCGGGCGGTCGAAGGTCATCGGCCCGACGTCGCCAAGCTCGCTGATCCGCCGTCGCAACGCATCATGATCCTGCGAGCGGTACCAGACGAAGTCGGTATAACTGTTGGCGTAGTCGGGATAGCCGTAATTGGTCGATTGCTTGCGAATGATCTCGTAGGTTTCATACGGCGGCGGAGGCCGGTGCGAGCGAAACCTATCGCGGATGTCCGCGAGCAGATCGTCGGGTGACGGGAGCGGTGTCGGCGCCGCTGCCGCCGCCGTCTCCGGTTTCGCCGCCGCCACGGCGGCCGGTGCCTTGCCCGTGAGCGCAACGCTAGCGAACGCCAGCGCCGCAAGCACGAACGGCGCGCCTTTCGAGAATATCTGGGAAGTGATCCGGGCCATGGCGCGAAGCGTTCTCCATATATGAATCGTTTTCGTGCCTTGACGCTGGCGACACTGACGCTCTTCGTCGCCGCAACCACGCCGGCGCCCGCGGCCACCCAGCACGTCGTCTTGGCGGGCGGATGCTTTTGGGGTATGCAAGCCGTGTTCGAATCGCTGCGGGGAGTGACGCGCGTTGTCGCCGGCTTCTCGGGTGGTGCCGCCGACACGGCGCACTACGATATGGTCTCGACCGGAACGACCGGCCACGCCGAGTCGGTCGACGTCACCTACGATCCGTCGAAAATTTCCTTCGACCAACTGCTCGCGGTCTATTTCCTGGTCGCGCACGATCCCACCGAACTCAACCGTCAGGGCCCCGACGACGGCACGCAATATCGCTCCGAGATCTTCTTCACGACCCCGCAGCAGCAGGCGCAGGCAACGCTCGCGATCGCCTCGCTCGAGAAGCGACACGTTTTTCCCGACCCGATCGTGACGATCGTGGCTCCGCTACGCGGCTTCTATCCGGCCGAAGCCTACCATCAGGATTTCCTCGTCCACAATCCGGACAACGACTATATCGTCTACAACGACCTGCCGAAACTGCGCGCGCTGCGCGCGCGTTTCCCCGAGTTGGTGAACGAGAACGCCGCCCCAATCCGGGTCATCGCTAAGAACTAGAGGTCGTTACCTGGGGGCGAGGCGGATGGCGCCGTCAAGCCGGATCGTCTCGCCGTTGAGCATCTGGTTTTCGAAGATGTGACGCGCGAGCGCCGCATATTCGCCCGGCCGCCCTAGCCGCGCCGGGAATGGCGTCTGTTTTCCCAGCGACTCGCGTGCCGGCTCGGGTAAACCGGCGAGCATCGGCGTATCGAAAATGCCCGGAGCGATGCTGCACACGCGGATCTGCGCTTGCGCGAATTCGCGTGCGAGCGGAAGCGTGAGCCCGACGATTCCGCCTTTCGATGCCGAGTACGCTGCTTGACCGATCTGGCCGTCGAACGCCGCCACCGACGCGGTGCAGACGATGACGCCGCGGTCTTGCGCGCTTTCGACCGGCCGTTTCATCATCTCCGCCGCAACCAGGCGCACCACGTTGAACGTCCCGATCAAATTCACCGCGATCACTTTACTGAAATGCGCGAGCGGTTGCGGACCGTCCTTGCCCACGGCGCGCTCCGCGGTCGCGATGCCGGCACAATTGATCGCGCCGTGCAGCGCGCCGAACTCGCGGAGTGAAAGCGCAATCGCGGCGCCCACCTGATTTTCGTCGGTGACGTCGGTCTTGGCAAAGCGTACCGGCGCGCCGAGTTCCTGCGCGAGCCGTGCACCGTGCTCACCGATATCGGCGATCACGACGTTCGCACCGGCGCTTGCGAATTCGCGAACGCAGGCGGCGCCCAGTCCCGAGCTGCCCCCGGTGACGAGGATGGTTTTTCCGGCAATTTCCAAGTGGATCGATCTCCTTACGCTCGCGGCGTCAACGAATTGCGGCCAGCGGCACGTCGTGGTGCTGCGCGAGCTGCTCCCACTCCTGCGCGCTGCGTAGCGCAAAGGCGGCGCGCAACGCGCCGGCGTCTACCGCTTCGACTTCGAGCATCGCCAGCAGCCGCTGGACGAAATGCGGTTCGAGCGCGGCAACCGCGACCCACCCTTCGCGCGCGGGGTAGATATTGTAGGCAGGCAGCGCTCCGCCGAGCACACCGTTTTCGCGGGTAAGGCCGTGCGCATAGGGCTGCGCGAAATCGGTTGCCGCATCGGTGATCGCGACGTTCGCCGCACCGGCCTCCCCGTTTCGTTCGCGCCGCAGGAGCAGCGCGAGGGCGACGCTGACGACGCGCTCGGCGGCCGCCATGTCGCCGATCAACGCGCGCGGGATTGCCGGCGGCGCGATGGTTCCCGCCCGCGCTTGATAGGTCAGGTCATGGCCGGCACGGTCGTCGTTGGGCGGGGCTTCGCCGGTGAGCGATACGCAGCACAGCCGCGGGTAACGGGCGTGCAGGCGCGGCCAATCGAGGCCGGCGTTCCGCAGCGCACGCGCGCGCATCGCGGTGAGCAGGAGATCCGCGTCGAGCAAGTACGCATCGATCCGGGCGGCGGATTCGGGGGCGCGTACATCGATCCGTTCGACCGCGATGCCGCGCGTAAGCGTTTCGTACCAGGTCGGTGATGCGTGGGCCAGCGGATCGCCCCGCAGCGGCTCGACTTTGACGACGCTCGCGCCAAGCTGATGCAGGCGTGCCGCGGCAACCGGGCCTGGAATATTCGTCGCTATTGCGACGACGCGTATGCCTTCGAGCACCTATACGGTAAGCGAAGCAGGCCGAATGCGAGCACTCATGGGCGAATCCCCCGCAGGTCTAACGTACCGTGATGCGAACGAGCCATCTCCGTGTCGAAACGCCGTTCCCGACGCCGCCGTCCCGGCGACTGGCTCGTACTCGTTCTCCTCTTCATCATCGCCTTTGCGGCCGGCTGGTACCTTCTGCGGCCGCGTCACGCTGCGCCGCCGAGCCTTGCCGTCGCATCACCTTTGCCCATACTGACCGCAACGCCGATCGCAACCGCAGCGCCGACCGAAAGCCCGACACCGGGTGCATCACCCACGCCGAATGCGGCCGGCCCAAAACTCGCGCTGATCATCGATGATTGCGGACAGTGGGTCGATATCGAACGCGGGTATATCGCGCTGCCCATTCCGCTCACGCTCTCGGTGTTGCCGTACGTTCACGCGGCGCGCCAGATCGCGCAGGAAGCCCACGACGCCGGCAAAGGGGTGATGCTGCATCTGCCGATGGAGCCGCAATCCGAGATCTATCCCGGTCCCGGCGAGGTGAAGACGGCGATGACGGATGCCCAGGTGATCGCACAGGTCCAGGCCGATTTGGCCCAAGTTCCGCTCGCGCAGGGCGTGAACAATCACGAGGGGAGTAAGGCCAGTGCCGACGCGCGCGTGATGCACGACGTCATGGAGGTGCTTGCACGGCACGGCCACCTCTTCTTCATCGACTCACGCACCAGCGCCGCCAGCGTCGGCGAACAGCAGGCAGCGGCCGCCGGCATCCCGACGGCGTCGCGCGACGTCTTTCTCGATAATCGCGAGAACGTCGCCTATACCGAAGCGCAGCTTCGCGAAGCCGCCGGCATCGCAAGACGAACCGGAAGCGCAATCGCGATCGGTCACCCGCGCGCAACCACGCTGGCAGCGGTGCGCGCGATGATTCCTCAGTTACAGGCTGCGGGAATTAGGTTTGTGCTCGTTCAGAGCTTGACGCATTGAACTCCAGCCCGAGCCACCGTTCGGCCCAGCGGCCGAGCGCGTCGAGCGATTCCTGCAATTCGGCGCCCGCGCAGGTCAATTCGTAAATCACTTTGACCGGCGAACCCGGCTCGACGCGGCGCACGATCAACTCCTCATGTTCGAGTTCGCGCAGCCGTTCCGTGAGCAGCCGATCGGAGATTCCGGGAATGGCCGCAAGCAGCTCGTTGAAGCGGCGGGGGCCGCCCAGCAACACGCGGATGATCGCTCCGGTCCAGCGGCGGCCGATCAGTTCGACCGCGCGATGAAAGCGTGGACAGAGCGCGCCCTGGGTTTCGGGCAAAATCGTCGGTGGCGTTGTGCGTTGCGTTGACATTGGTCGTGGCTCGTGATACCGTCTGGCTATAACTTACCATAAGTAGGTAGCCAAGACAACATAAGTAGCGGAGGATGTTCGAAAAATGGATGCGGCTTTGCTCTTCGTTCGCCTCGTGGTCGGTCTAGCCATCGCGGCCCACGGCGCTCAGAAGCTCTTCGGCTGGTTCGGCGGATACGGCCTAGCGGGAACCGGCGGCTTCTTCGAGGGCCTGGGGTTCCGGCCCGGGCGGGTGTTCGCGTTCTTTGCCGGGCTCGGAGAGGCAGGCGGAGGGGCGCTGATCGCGCTCGGCCTGGGCGGCGCGCTCGGCCCGGCGCTGGTCGTGGTGGTCATGCTGGTCGCGATCTTCACCGTCCACATCACCAAGGGGTTCTTCATCACCAACGGCGGCTGGGAACTCAACGCGATCTACATCGCCGCGGTGGTCGAGATCGCGTACGTCGGCTTCGGCGCGTATTCGTTCGATCGCGCTATCGGCTTCGCATATCTCTCGTCGGCACAAGCCGCGACGGTACTGATGATCGCCGCGATCGTGCTCGCCGCCCTCAACCTGCTCGTGCGGCGCTCGGCCCCGCAACAGACGACGTAGGCCCTACGGTGACGGCAACGCCGCCGGTAGTACCGTGCTCGTCGATCGAGCGGTCAACGTTGCGGTTGCGCCCGCACCGAAATCGAGGTAGTCGGGGATGAGCGTCCGCGGATCATACCAGATCGTTTCCGTCACGGCGCCGAAATGAATCGTTGCCGACGCATCGCCGCCGGGCACGCTCGGCGGACGCACCGGCGGTGATGCATCGCTCACGGTTGCAGCAAGTGCTCGCGGCGCGGTTAGCAGAAGGATACACTGCGTAGCGCCCGTCGCGCGAAGCACCGCCGGGAGCATAACGCTGAACGTCAAGACGTTGTCTTCTACCAGCACACACGCGGAATCGTCCAGAGCGACGCTCCCGCTGTGTCCGTCGAAATCGTACACGGCCGACGCGGCTGAGAAGGTGATCGTAACCAGCGGCCGGCCGATGTTTCCTCCCGAGTATGAAACCGGATGAAGCTGCGCGTCGAAACGCTGATCGGTCGTTGCCTCTAAGCCCGAACCTGAAAACGCTTCGTGCGTGATCGTCCCGCCGCCCGGAGCCGACGTAATCACGATTGCCGACGTGAATTGCGCGGTCGGCGTTTGAAGATGGTACGTGTATGTGCCATCGGCCGGGAACGCGACGACGGTGCTCAGGAGCAGAGCGACGAGCATTTCCTAACCTTACCATGCGGCGTCGGCGTCGGCACGGTCACCGGAAGCGGCGTACGCCGCGGCAGCGCAGACCCGGTCCAGATCGGACGCGGCGTCTGCGCCGGCACCGGCGTAAAAACCGCGCGCGGCGCAACCGACGGCAGCGCAGCGTTGAACGGCGACGGCGTCGCAAGCACCGTGCGCGCGAGATGAATCTGGAAGCGGCGTGACTCGTAGCTCACGGTTACGCCCAAGTCCCGCAGCACCGCGGCGAGCGGGACGTAGGTGCGATCGAGGGCATCCGGCGTCCGCGGGCGCAGCCGGATCCGAACCTCGTGTCCCTCGCGGGCGATCACGAGCGTATCGCCTTCATACCACATGCGATCCGCAACGCGGGTTACGAACGGGCGCAGCGGCGCAAAAACGTGTCCGCCGGCCGCGTAAGGCCGGTGGTATGCCCGGATGGGGCACCCGTTGACCTCGACGGTTACGACGGCCGCCGGTGGGAATAACATCACGGCATAGCGATATACCGCATCCGATGGGACGACTCATCCACACCTTGCGCCTGGCAAGCCTGCGCTTCTCGAAAGACGGATGTGCGTTCTTGGCGCAAGCCGTCGCGTTCAACGCGATCTTCGCGCTCTTTCCGCTGGTCGTCCTGATCCTCAGCGCCGCTTCGATCATCTTTCCGTTTGCGCAAGAGCGCGTGCTGAATTTCTTGGGGACGTTCAGCCCCACGTTACACCAGTTCGTCGCCGCAAACATCCAGACATATATCTACGGACGCGGAATCACCAGCATCATCGCGCTGATCTTCTTGGTATGGTCGGGGAAAAATCTTTTCATGGGGCTGGCCTTCGCGCTCGATCGAGCGCTGAACGTGCCGGCGGGCCGCCCGTTTTTTCACAACGTCGCCGTTTCGATCGTCATGCTTCCGGTAATCGGCTTGATTTTGATGATCGCGATGGCGCTGCCGATCGTGATCTCGATCGCGATGTTTCTCGCGCAGGTGCCGGACCGTCAGAACCTCACCCATTTCTCCGCCTACGGAATCTCGTTGGCACTCGTCTTCGTCGTGACCATGGTGCTCTACCGGTTTCTCCCGAATCGCCGCATCTCGTGGTCATTTTCGCTTCCCGGCGGCGTACTCGTCGCGATCCTTTGGCCGCTGGTGCAATTTGCGTTCACACAGTACACGCTGCACGTCAACTTCACTCAGATCTACGGCGCGCTTTCCGTGCCGCTCGCGCTCTTGCTCTGGTTTTACGTTATCGGCTCGGTCTTTTTCTTCGGTGCGGAGTTCTCCGCGGCGTGGCACGTGAAGGACACCGCGGGCCTAGCACGGGTTGACGATTTGCTCGACGCGCTGCCCGCAAAGCAGCGGGTCAAACGCTAGACGATCTCGTGCTGGTCTTCATTCACGGCGCGGGATGCACCGCCGACGTGTTCGCCGCCCAAACCGCTGCGTTCCAGGACGCAATCGCCTTGACGCTTCCCGGGCATACGACGCCGGGAGAGGCGGCAAGCATCGACGCGTTCGCGGATTCCGTTGCGGCCGAGCTGCGGGATCGCAACGTACGCGACGCGATCCTTTGCGGACATTCGATGGGCGGCGCGATCGCACTCGAGCTGGCGCTGCGCAAGCACCGGGGCGTACGCGCCGTCGTGATGCTCGCATCGGGCGCGAAGTTGCGCGTCGGACCCGCGATCTTTGCCCAACTCGAAGAGGACTTCGAACGCGCCGCCCACGAGATACCGCGCTACTTCTTCGCCGAGCCCACCGCGGAGCGGCTCGCCGCGGCGGCCGCGTCGATGCTGGCGGTCGGCCAAGCGCAAACGCTGCGTGACTTTCGCGCATGCGATGCCTTCGATTGCATCGGCCGCCTCCAGGAGGTGGCCCTTCCGCTGCTCGCGCTCACCGGCGAACGCGACGTGCTCACTCCGCCGAAGTTCGCCCAAGCGCTCGCCGACCGGGTGCCGGAGGCTCGGGCGCGAATAGTGCCCGGTGCCGGGCACCTTGTGATGGTTGAGCGCCCAGGTGATGTGAACGACGCGCTTCGCGCGTTCGTTAACCACGTAGAATCTGCGATCTAACAAAGGAAGTGCCGTTGCGCCGTCTCCTCGCTCTTTTTGCGCTGTTTGCAAGCGCGCTGCTGATCGCGGCGACTCCCAAGCTGCATCCGTTGCCCATGCCCAGCGCCACGCCGCCGCCTTCGGCCGTGAACAAGCCGGTCGTGCTGATCTATCCATTCGAGGCGCCCCCGGATCTCAATCAGAAATACGGGACCGCGATCGCACAGATCTACGCGCAGGTCATGGCGCAAACGGGCGGCGTGACCGTCCTGCAGATTCCGACCGGTATCCTGCGCGAGGATTATCAGAAGTTCGCGCACGTGCAGCATGCGGACTACTACGTGAGCGGCTACATTCAGCCGATCGGGCAGGGCGCGGCTATCGTCGCGCAAGTCGTCGACGTAGCGAGCGACATCAGCGTATACTCCGCCACGACGAACATCTCCGACGTCCAAGACGTTGCCTCACAAGCTCTCACCGCACGCACGGTCATCCTCCAGGCCGCAGGCATCGACCGTCCCGAAATCAACACCGGGCCCGCCGATACACCGACACCGTCCTCGACCGCCGGTGCTTCCGTTCCGATTACCAGCGTGCTGACCGATCTGTTCAAGGGAAAACCAAAGGTCGCCAAAGCGGGACCGACAGCGACGCCGGAGCCCGCAAAGCCCCCGCGCGGCGTGCTGATCGTGCATCCGATCGGTAATGCCGGGGCGAAGGTCTTGAGCGCCGGGGCCGACGACCTCTACCGGGCGCTCGACGCACGGTTCAATACGACGATGACCAGTGTCGTCAGCACGGACGTGGCCAAGGCCGCCGATTCCATTTGCGGTACGCATCGCGACAACACCGTCGTATCGGGCGTGCTCAACGTCACGCACGTCGGCGGATTCCGCCCGCACGACAGCTACACGTTCACGCTCAACGTCTATGCCTGCTTCGGCGCGGTGCTCTACACCGACACGCAGACCAACGACAATTACGCTCGCGCGATCCACGACGCGGTCGAGGCGTACTACACCAATCATCCCGCAAACGACGGATGATGCGGCTAGTCCAGTAAACCTTCCGGGAGATCGCCGACGACGATCTCCCGATTTTCCAGGTCGACCTCGCGGACGAACGCGCGTACCATCGGCAGCATCCCTGCGCGCGTGACGAGCATGTCGCTGCTCGGGTAGTGTTCGACCCGCTCGACCGTTCCATAGCCCTTACCGTCGGCGCCGATCACCGCGCAGCCGATCAAATCGGCATCGAGATATTCGCCCGGTTCGAGCACGAGCGACTCGCGTGGCGCAAAGAAGGTAGCGCCCACGAAGCGCTGCGCGCTGGTGGCATCGTGCGCTTGCGCCAGCGTGATGAGCAAGCGCCCCTTGTGCTCGCGCACGCGCTCGAGGGTCACGAGCTCGCTCTCGCCGCCGGCCACGCAACGCAGCTGCGCGCCGGCTGAAAAAACGGCGCGACCCGCCGATGTCGGGTCGCACTTGAGCTCGCCGCGGATACCGAACAGGCCGGCGATCCGGCCGATCGGCAATTCACTCTGTTTCGTCGCTCGCACCTTCGTCAAACGACGCCGCTTCTTCCACATCGAGAATATCGACCGAGACGCGTCCCTCGGCGGTCGCGCGCACGATCGTGCGCAGCGCTTGCGCGACTCGCCCGTTGCGTCCGATGACCTTGCCCAAATCCTCGGGGTCGACGACCAGTTCGATCACCGGTTTGCCCTCTTCATCGGTGAACAGTTCGACGCTCGCGTCGTCCGGATGCGCGACGAGCTTCTTGGCGAGCAGATCGAGCAGCGCGGTCGCGCGCCGCAGCGAAGCCCACGGATCACCAGGTTGACGGTCGCGCCGCTCCCGACGTTCGTGATAGCCGCCCCCGCCGCCGCCCGCGCCGCTGCGGCGCCGCGGAGCGCGCTCGGTGCGCGGCGGACGTTCCTCTTCCGGCTCGACGTCGTCGATGACCGTTTCGTTCGTAGCGATCTTACGCCCGGGAAGCGTCGAACGGCGCTCGGCCTCGTCGACGTCTTCGCCGAAGAGACCGAACTCGTCATCGAATGATGACATTACGCTTTGCCTTTACGCGGAGCGCGCTTGGTCGTCGGAATCGGACCGCGCTCCATGATGCCCTTCTCCGCAAAGAGACGCCGCACGGTCTCGGTCGGCTGCGCGCCCTTAGCCAGCCATTCCTTGGCCTTCTCCGCGTTGACTTCGAGCGTCTTGGGTTCGGTGCGCGGGTTGTAGTGACCGAGGATCTCGATGAACCGGCCGTCGCGCGGCGAGCGTGAGTCGGCGACCACGAATCGGTAGGTCGGCTGCTTTAGTGCGCCCATGCGGCGCAGTCTGATCTTCACCATGGTAGAGCTGTACGTGTCTTTCCGCGGCCCTTGCCGCCGAGCTGCTTCATCATCTTTTGCGCGCCCTCGAAGTTCTTGACCAGCTTGTTCACTTCGCTGACCTGCGTTCCCGAACCGATCGCGATGCGTTTACGCCGCGAGCCGTTGAGAATCGAGGGATTGCGGCGTTCGCCGCGCGTCATCGAGCAGATGATCGCTTCGACGCGCTTCAAATCTTTCTCCGGGACGTCAAAGTCCTTGGGCAACGCGCGCGAGAGACCGGGGATCATCTTCATGATCTCGGTCATCGAGCCAAGCTTTTTCATCTGACGCATCTGCTCGAGGAAATCATCGAGCGTGAAGCTGCGTTTGCGCAGTTTCTCTTCGAGCGCCTTGGCCTGCGTTTCGGAATAGATGCTCTGCGTTTTCTCGATGAGCGTGAGCACGTCGCCCATGCCCAGGATGCGCGAGGCGAGACGGTCGGGATAGAACGGCTCGAGCGCCGAGAGCTTCTCGCCGACGCCGACGAACTTGATCGGCGCCCCGGTTTCGTTGAAGATCGAAAGCGCGGCGCCGCCGCGCGTATCGCCGTCCATCTTCGTCAAGATCACGCCGGTGATGCCGAGGCGATCGTTGAAGCCCTTGGCAACGTTGGTCGCTTCTTGGCCGGTCATCGCATCGGCAACGAAGAGGATCTCTTTCGGAGCGGTCGCGGCTTTGATCTGCTCGAGTTCGCGCATCAGCGCGTCGTCGATCTGCAGCCGCCCGGCGGTATCGATGATTACCGTGGAAAGCCCCAGCCGGCGCGCTTCGTTTACGCCCTCGCGTGCGATCTTCACCGGATCGCCGGCGTCGGCTTCGTAGACGGGAAGATCGACCTGTTTGCCCAGCGTTTGCAATTGCGCGATGGCGGCGGGACGATAGACGTCGGCAGCCACGAGCAGCGAGCGCCGCCCCTGCTCTTTGAGCCGCAGCGCGAGCTTACCCGCCTGCGTCGTTTTTCCCGAACCTTGCAACCCGACCAGCATGATCACCGAGGGCGGTGCGTCGCTGAATTGCAATCGAGCCTGTCCTGAGCCTGTCGAAGGACCAAGCAGTTCGACCAACTCGTCGTGCACGATCTTGACGATCGTTTGCGCTGGCGTGAGCGACTCGAGCACGTTCTGCCCGATCGCCTGGTCTTTGACGCGTGCCACGAATTGCTTCGCCGCCGCCAATGAGACGTCGGCCTCCAGCAACGCGATGCGCACTTCGCGCATCGCATCGCTGACGTCGCTCTCGCTGAGCTTGCCGCGCCCGGTCAGGCGCGAGAAGATCGCGCCGAGCCGATCGCTGAGTTGATCGAGCATTTAGAAGGCGCTCCGCCCTAGGCTCCGCGCCCCCCACATCGCTGCGCGATGCGGGGCCCCCATGCCATGGGGTGCATTGCACCTAACTGCCAAGCAGAGCACTCCCCTGGGGCACCCCTAAAGAACACATATTACGTAGCTCCGGCGGTCGCTTGATCGATGCGTGCGACGGCATCACCGACGGTCTTGATCTTTTCAGCCTCTTCGTCGGGAATGTCGATGTTGAACTCGGTCTCGAACGCCATGACCAACTCGACCTGGTCGAGCGAGTCGGCGCCTAGGTCATCGGTGATCGAGGCCTCGGGCGTGACTTCCGATTCGTCGACGCCGAGCTGCTCGACGATGATCTTCTTGACTTTGTCGAACGTGGACATTACGGCTCCTTATCGGTAGATGAGTATCCCATGGTGGGAATTCACATGACCATGCCACCGTCGACCACGATGGTCTGACCGGTGACGTAGGCGGCGGCATCCGAGCACAGGAAGGCGACGACCCCGGCGACGTCTTGTGGCGTCCCGACTCGCCCGAGTGCGGATAGCTCGATTTGCGCCCGCAGCGCCGCCTTGG
Source organism: Candidatus Baltobacteraceae bacterium (assembly GCA_035502855.1). NCBI lineage: Bacteria > Bacillati > Vulcanimicrobiota > Vulcanimicrobiia > Vulcanimicrobiales > Vulcanimicrobiaceae > Vulcanimicrobiaceae bacterium. The sequence continues at coordinate 5,215 of DATJTX010000001.1, read as the reverse complement.
CGGCGTCGGGCAGCTTCTCGGTCATAGCCGTCTCGATGAAGCCGGGCGCGACGGCGTTGACTCTTATGTTCCTCGAACCCAACTCCTTTGCAACTGACTTCCCGAGCGCGAGCAACCCGGCCTTGGAGGCCGCGTATGCGGCTTGGCCCGCATTGCCGGTAAGGCCGACGATGCTGGAGACCAGCACGATCGCCCCCCCGCGCTGCTTCATCATCGGTTTTGCCACCGCGCCGCAGAGATAGAACGCCGATTTGAGATTGACCGAAAGCAACTGATCGATCACTTCCGGCTTCAGGCGCAGGATCAGCGCATCGAGCGATTGCCCCGCGTTGGCGATCGCGTAGTCGAGCCGTCCGAAGCGCTGCACCGTCGCGCCCACCGCTGCTTCGACCGCCGCCTGATCGGCAACGTCGGCGATGAATACTTCCGCCGTCGCTCCCGGGCGCACAGCCGCGCATTCGCCTGCCGTTTCATCCAAGGCGGCGCGGTCGCGGCCGATCAGCGCGACGTCGGCCCCTTCGCGGCACATCTCCACCGCGATCGCGCGTCCGATACCGCGGCTCGCCCCGGTAACGAGTGCGGCCTTTCCCGCGAAGCTCATGCGAGCACCGTGTCGCGCAACTTCTTCACGCCGCCATAATCGCTGACGACGACAATTTCGGGCGCGGCGGGAATGCTCCGTTTCATCAACGGCCCCAGCACCGGGCTCGCACCGCATTCGACGATCAAATCGAGATCGTATTCCACCAGCCGTTCGGCCGTCTCGTGCCAGCGCACTTCGTGCGTGATCGAGAGGATGAGATTTTTCTTGATGGTGGCAACATCGCGGTACGGCTGCGCGTCCACGTTGGAGATGACGTCGAAGCGCGGCAGCGTGAACGGCGCGGCCTCGACGACCGGGGCGAACTGCTCGATCGCCGGCTCCATCAGCGCCGAATGCCATGCACCCGAAACATTCAGCGGCACCACGCGCTTGGCGCCTGCATTCAGCAGCGCGTCGCCCGCGGTCTGCACGGCAACCAGGTCGCCGCTGATCACGATCTGCGTCGGCGAGTTGAAATTGGCCAGCTGCACGCGCCCACCCGTACGCTCGCGCGTCTGCTCGACGACCCGGCGAATCATCTCGGCTTCCAAACCCAAGATCGCCGACATGCCGCCGGCCGCGCGATCCGCCGCACGTTGCATCGCGATGCCGCGCGCGTTGACGACCCGCAGCGCGTCTTCAAAGCCGATGGCTTCGGCCGCGTAGAGACTGCAGAATTCGGCGAACGAATGACCCGCGCTGACCACTACGCTCTCCGGCGGAAGATCGAGCGCCGCGAACAGCGCGACATTCGTGGCGAAGATCGCCGGCTGGCTGTACTGCGTCTCACGCAGCTTTTCTTCCGGTCCGTTCTTTTGCAGCGCGAGCAGATCGTAGCCAAGCACCGGAATCGCGCGTTCGAAGAGTTCGCGCGCAGCGGCGGAGTTGGCTGCCGCGTCGACGCCCATGCCCAGCGTCTGCGAGCCTTGCCCGGGAAAAATCACCGCGATCCGCATCAGGCGACCCATTTCCATACGACCGCGCCCCACGAGAGGCCGCCGCCGAAGCCGACGAAGACGATCACATCGTCGGTCTTGATTTTGCCGTCGCGCACCGCCTCCGAGAGCGCGATCGGGATCGAGGCGGCCGACGTGTTGCCGTACTCCTGAATGTTGACCACGCAGCGCTCGGGCGGAATTTCGAGATATTTCATCGCCGCATCGATGATGCGTTTGTTTGCCTGATGCGGGATCAGCACGTCGACGTCGGCCTTGGTGAGCGCAGCTTTGGCCAGCGCACGATCGGTCGCGGCAATCATCTTGGTGACGGCAAATTTGAAAACTTCGCGGCCTTCCATGTGGATGCGGTCGGCTTTGCGATCGAGCGTGGCATGCGTGGTCGGGCAGCGCGAGCCGCCGGTTTCGACCCGCAACAGCTCCGGGCGGCTGCCGTCGCTGCCGAGCTCCGAGGCGAGGAACGAATCGCGCTCGTTCGATTCGAGGACGACCGCGCCCGCGCCGTCGCCGAAGAGAATCGCGGTTCCGCGATCGTCACGATTGACCAGTTTCGAGAGTGTCTCCGCACCGATCAGCACGATCCGGTTGTAGACTCCGGCACGGATGAGCGACGAGGCGACGGTGAGACCGTAGATGAAGCCGCTGCACGCGATCTCGATGTCGAAGGCGGCTTTGTCGCGCGCGCCGAGTTTGGCGGCAACGATGCAGGCGGTGGCGGGAAAGAGGTAGTCGGGGTAGACGGTACAGACGATGAATGCGTCGATGTCGTCCGCGTTCAGGCGGGCGTTTGCGAGCGCGTTGCGCGCCGCCGCCAACGCCAAATCACTGGTGGCTTCGTTTTCGGAAGTCCAGTGCCGCCGTTTCATTCCGGTACGCGTCGTAATCCACTCGTCGGACGTGTCGAGCCATTGCTCGAGATCGTGGTTGTCCACGATGCGCTCGGGCGCGTAATGCCCCACGCCGGCGATCTTAACCCCGGTCAAGACGATTGTCTAATCGCGATCGTGACCGGCGTGTTCGTCGCGGACTTCAACGACCTGACGGCCGTCGTACGTGCCGCAATGTCCGCACACGAAGTGCGGCCGTTTGGGCTGGTGACACTGGGGGCATTCCACGGTCGTGACCGGGTTCAGCTTCCAGTTCGCCGCACGACGGCTGCGCGTTTTACTGCGCGGCGTCTTCCACTTTAGATTTGCCACTTTGTAAGTCTTTCTATCTCCGTCAGTATTCGATTCCCGGACACGCCCGGCTACAGCGAAGTCCCATCGGCATCTCGCTCAGCACGAGCTGCTGCGCGAGATCCGCCACGTCGACGCGTCCCCCGACTAGGACGTTGCCCTCACCGAAGGGGTCGTCGTCGCGACCGGCATTCGGGTCGATTCGCTCGTCGACGTCGGCATGCACCGGAATGTCGACCTCTTCCAAGCACGAGTCGCACGCGCCCCGAGCCTGCGTATCGACCGTGCCTACTATATGAAGCAGCCGGTCGACATAGCGTAATTCCAGATGCACGGTGGCCGGTGAAGGAAACGCGATCCCCTCAAATTCCTCGATGGGCACCTCGTCGTCGATCAGCATGAGCTGCCGACCGCCCGCGAGGAGCCCGGTAATATCGACCTTGTGCGAACGAGCCATGGCGTTTGCGACCGTCGTAGGATGGGGGCCCACCGGAGCTACCCAAAGTAAGCGCCGCTTACTTTGGGTAGCCCATGCGAGCCCCCATAACGACTACGCGATTGTAGAACCCCGCCAGGGTCTTGTCAAACGTCGCCGTGAACCGAGGCCCCCGACTGGGCCCACCTAGGTGCGCGTGAAGTAGTACGTGATAATCGCTGACGCTATAGCGATGAGGGCGGCGTCGAACAGACCCCACGCGTCTAGGATGCCAGCTAGCGCGCAACCGCCCCTGACGGCATCGACCACTTCGATCAGGAAAATAATGCCAATTACGCTTAGAACGCCAAAGGCCAGGTACGTCTTCACGTCATCGGGGTGATGACGCGGCTCTCGAATATCGCGGTAGTCGCTCAAACGATCCTATCGGCCGGCGCTGAGCAGTTCGCGCTCCCGAGCGGCGTCCATCGCAAAGACCTTCTGATCCAGTTCCTCGAGGGCGCGGCGGATTACATCCGCCTTGCTCACCTCAAGGCGCGTAGCTAGCGCGTCTAGACTGGCGGCAGCCCTCGGGCCAAACTCAATCGTGTACTTCATGCCGTGAGTTTACCATGGATTTGACGGCATCTCAACGGCAACATAGCCACGGCGTGACCTGGCCCAGGCGTGTGGGTCGCCCATGATGCTCGCTTCGCGCCTAGGGCCGCGCCGCCTCGGCTTTTCCGAACCACTAGCCGACGCGACCCGAACGCGCAGTAGTACCGGCGAGATGCAAACCTCACCGACCAACCCACCCGAAGCCTGGGCATGAATCCGCTCGGAGCCCTCACCGGCCGATTGGCCGCCCAAGGCGTACATTACGCCCCCGAGATCGTCCAGGCCGCCGCCAAGCACGGCCTCGATCCGGCCCTTCTGGCGGCGGTCGCCGCCCAAGAGACGGGCGGCCCAGGTGCCAACGGCGGGCGGAACGTCGTGGGCGACGGCGGCCATGGCCGCGGCCTCTTCCAGATCGACGATCGCTGGCACGAGTTTGCGAAAACCGGTGCCGCGATGAATCCGAGCGCGAACGCCGACTATGCCGCGGGAATGCTCTCCGGTCTGCTGCGCCGCTACGGCGGCAACGTGCGTGCAGCGCTCAGCGCGTACAATTCCGGCAGCCCGGACGGCGCGGGAACCGAGACGACGTGGGGCGACGGTCAAACGCTCGACTACGCCGACTCGGTCCTGCGCCATTACCAGCAACTCGAGCCACACCAAGGGAGACCACAACGAATGAGTATCAACCTGATCGGCGCGCTTACCGGCGGCGTGGAAGGATTGGTCAGCGGGTTGTTCGGCGGCAGCACGTCTGCCGCGAGCGCAACCGACGGCATCGACCCGACCTCGCTGGAGAGTGCGCTCAGCCAGCAGTCGAGCGCCTTCACCAACATCAACACGCTCTCGTCGTACGCGCAATCGCAACCGCAGAGCGACAACCTGCTCGCCAGCCTGATCGACGGCGACGACAGCAACAGCTAAGGAGCGACAACCATGAGTGTAGGACTCAGCCTGCTCGAGAACATGGCGCCCACCATCGGCGGTGCGCTCTTAGGCGGTGCGATCTCGAGCGCAACCGGGAACGGACTATCCGGCGTAGGCGCGGGCGCTATGGGCGGCTCGAACGCGAGTCTGGCGACGATGATCGCCGGCAACGACGCCTTCAACACCGGCCTCATGGGTCAGGAGATGGGCGCGCAAGATCAACTCGATCTTCAAGCCACCGCATTCGATGAGGCCATGGATCAACAATCGGAGAACATGCGGGAGATCAACTCGCTTCGCGATGCGCAGATGGCGCAACGCAAAGCCGACGACGGCATCACGAAAAAGTTCATCGAAAGCATCGGCGAGTAGATGTACGCGGTCCCAAACGTTGCGGTGCGTGCTCCACGCGCGCCGCAACCCAGCACCGGCGACGCCGCGACCGGCGCAGCAGGCGGCGCCGACCCGGATGCCGCCGCGAACGCTCTCGCCGAGCAAACGATCGCGGCCCAAAAAGCCGCATTCAACTACGAAGCGGCGG